>NZ_LYTM01000024.1:0-57619 GCF_001672445.1 Mesorhizobium sp. WSM3873
GGGGGTGGGGCGCCGACCTCTCATTCAAACACGCAGCGCGGGAAGTAGAACGACACCACCCAGTTCGGCATGTCGACGATCTCGCTGATCCTGAGATCGCCGCAGACCGAGACCAGCATATAGGCGTCGACCGGGTCGAGCTTGTATCGGCCGGCCAGCAGGTCGACCATCTGACTGACCGCCTGCTTGGCGCCGGTCATCAGGTCGGGCCCGATCCCGGTCGTCACCTCATAACCTTTGGCGTCGAGATGCCGCGTCACCGGGCCCGGCGTGGTGAAGCGCGGCGTCTTCAGCCGCGCGTCCTTCACCAGGTCGAGCTTGAGCACGACGTCCATCGGACTCTCGATCGCAGTGCCGCACACTTCGCCGTCGCCCTGCGCGGCATGCGTGTCGCCGACGGAAAACAGCGCGCCTGCCACTTCCACCGGCAGATAGAGAATGGAGCCGGAGGCAAGGTCCCTTATGTCGAGGTTGCCGCCGACGCGCCGCGGCGGCACCACCGAATGGTGGCCCATCTCGCCCGGCGCGTTGCCGATCGTGCCGGCAAACGGCTTCAGCGGCACGCGGCCTTGTCTGCCGAACAGCGCCGGCTCGAGCGAGCCGGCGTCGTATTTCCAGATGTTGAGTGCCGGCTCCTTGAAGTCGTCGGCAAGCAGACCGAAGCCCGGAATGTTCGCCGTCCAGCCGAAGCCGGACGGCTTGAACATTTCGATTGTCACCTTCAGCGCGTCGCCGGGCTCGGCGCCCTCGACGAAGATCGGCCCGGTCACCGGGTTGATCATGCCGAAATCGAGATTGGCGATATCGCCGACGGTGCTGTCGGCCTTGAGCTGCCCGCCGGAGGAATCCAGGCACTGGAACTCGATCGTCGAGCCAGGTGCCACGCGCTCGGCCGGGGCAAAGGAATTGTCCCAGCCGAAGTGGTGATGGCGCCCGTGGATGGTGTAGTCGCAGTTACTGCACATCTTTCACATACACATTGTCGTAGTTGATCGGGATATGGACCGGGTCGACATAGAGATTGTCGGCGCCGCCCATGCGGGCCGACTTCAGCGTGAAGCGCTGCTCGTTGAAGACCGGCGCCCAGGGTGCGTCCTCCATGATCTTGTCGTAGATCGCGCTCCACATCTTCTCGCGATCCGCGGACTTTGCCGGATCGACGACCGAATCGGCTTCGGCCGCCTTGGCGTCGAGATCCTTGTTGCAGTACCACGCCCAATTCCAGCCGCCCGGCACCGCGCCGGCGCAGCCGAGGATCGGTCCGTAGAAGTTGGACGGATCCGGGAAATCGGCGATCCAGGCCATGCCGCCCGACCAGATCATCGGCGCGCCGGACTTGTCGCCGCCGGCGGCAATCACGTTGGCCTGGGCGAGCGATTGGATGCTGGCCTTGATGCCGATGGCCGCCAGATCCTGCTGGATCGCCTGCGCGATACGCGGATTGGGGTCGGTGTTCATGGCGAACAACTGCGTTTCGAAGCCATCGGAGTGGCCGGCCTCGGCAAGCAGGGCCTTGGCCTGGGCGACGTCATAGGGATAGCCCTTGAATGCCTTGTCGTAACCGGGCATCGACGGCGGCAGCGGCTGATTGGCCGGCACCGCGCGGTTGTTGATCATCTGAACGATGCGGTCCTTGTTGATCGCCATGTTCACCGCCTGGCGCACCTTCACATTGTCGAAGGGCGGCATGGTGGTGTTCATGGTGATGTAGCCGGTGTGCAATTGCCCGCCCACCACGACGCGGGCCTTCTGCTCCGGATCGTTCATCACCTCCTGGAACTTGGCCGGCGGAATGCCGTCGCCGGGCACGTCGATCTCGCCCTTCTGCAGGCGCAGCAGCGCCACGATCGGCTCCTGGCCGATCTCGAAGGTGATCTTGTCGAGATGCGGCAGGCCCTTGTGCCAGTAGTCGGGATTGCGCTCGAAGACGATGCGCTGGCCGAGCGTCCATTCGGCGAGCTTGAAGGCGCCGGTGCCGACCGGATGCTTGCCGAAGTCGGCGCCGTATTTCTCGACCTCCTCCTTCGGCACCACATGCGAGAAGTTGATCGCCATGACATGCAGGAAAGTGGCGTCCGGACGGGTCAGCTCGAACTTGATCGTATAGGGATCGACCGCGGTGACGCCGGAGAGGCTGTTCGCTTTGCCGGCGGCGACCTCGTCATAGCCTTTGATCGAGCCGAAGAAGCCGGCGCCCGGGCTCTGCGTCTTCGGATTGGTGACGCGGTCGAGCGAGTATTTGACGTCGTCGGCCGTCATCTCCCGGCCATTGTGGAACTTCACGCCGTGGCGCAGCTTGAAGGTGAAGGTCTTGCCGTCCGGCGAGATCTCGTAGCTTTCGGCAAGGTCGGGCTTCAGCTTGGTGGTGCCGGGCTCATAGTCCATGAGGCCATCGAACAAGCTCTTGATCATCGACCAGTTCTGCCAGTCGTAGCCGATCGCCGGATCGAGCGTCGCGACATCGTCCTTGTAGGTGATGGTGATGGCGCCGCCCTGCTTGGCGTTAGGGTCGATCGCGTCGTCGGCGCGCGCGCTTGCCATGCCGAGCATCAGCGCAAGCGCCGAGGCCGCCACGGTGGATGCCAGAAATCGTCTCATGTCACTGTTCCCTTTCTCTGGTTGTTGCCTTGTTCATCTGAGTTTAATTCGGGGGTCGATGAAGGGCGCGATGATGTCGGCCAGCAGGTTGCCGAGCACGATGGCGAAGGCCGAGACCAGGGTGACGCCCATGATGATCGGGATGTCGACGCGCTGGATGGCCTGCCAGGCGAGCTGGCCGATGCCGGGCCAGCCGAAGACGCTTTCGACCACCACGATGCCGCCCATGAAGACGCCGATGTCGATGCCGATCATGGCGACCACCGGCAGGATGGCGTTGGGCAGCGCATGGCGGAACAGGATGGCGCCGCGCGCCAGGCCCTTGGCGCGGGCGGTGCGCATATAGTCCTGGCGCAGAACGTCGATCATCGACGAGCGCATCATGCGCGCATACCAGCCGGCGCCGAGTATGCCCATAGTCAGCGAGGGCAGCACCAGATGCCGCCAGCTGCCGTAGCCGCCGATCGGGAACCAGCCGAGCCGGACGGCGAAGACATAGAGCAGGAGCAGGCCAACGACGAATTGCGGCGCCGAGACGCCGACAAAGGAGGCGACCATCAAGGTCTGATCGGTGGAGGTGCCGCGCTTGACGGCGGCGATCAGGCCCATGGTAAGGCCGATCGCGAGCTCGCACAGGATGGCGCCGACCATCAGAAGCAGGCTCGCCGGCAGCCGCGAGACGATGAGCTCGGTGACTTCCGAGCGCTGGATGTAGGAGCGGCCGAGATCGCCGCTGAGCAGCCTTGTGAGATAGTGCCAGTACTGGACGATGAAGGGCTGGTCGAGGCCGAGCTGCCTGCGGATGTTTTCGACCGTGTCGGGCGTCGCGCTGCGGCCGGCGATCTGGCGCACTGGGTCCGCCGGCAGCAGATAGAGCAGCGCGAAGGTGATCAGCGAGACGCCGAGCAGGATGAGCAGCGACTGGATGAGACGTCGGCCGAGATAGGCGATCATGCCCGGCCTCGCTGCGTGGGGTCGAGGATGTCGCGCAGCGCGTCGCCGATCAGGTTGAAGGCAAGTGCAAGCGCCAGGATCGCGGCGCCGGGGAAGAACACCAGCCAGGGCGCCGCCTGGAAATAGGTCTGGTTCTCGAAGATGATGTTGCCCCAGGAGGCCGTCGGCGGCTGCACGCCGATGCCGAGATAGCTGAGCGTGGCTTCGAGCAGCACCGTGGTCGAGATGCCGAGCGTGCCCCAGACGATGATGGTCGGCAGCAGATGCGGCAGGATATGGCGCAACAGGATGCGCGGCGCGCTCGCCCCTATCGTGCGCTCGGCATCGATGAACTCGCGCTCGGACAGCGACGAGGTTTCGGTGTAGATGACGCGCGCGGTCTGCACCCAGTTGACCAGCGCGATCACCATGGCAACGATCCAAAGGCTCGGCTCGAACACCGCCGCCAGGCAGATGGCGAGAAGCAGTGCCGGGAAGGCCATCATCAGGTCGGTGAAGCGCATCAGCGCGCTGCCGATCCAGCCGCGGAAATAACCGGCCGTGACGCCGACCAGCGTACCGATCAGAAGCGCCACGCCGTTGGCGACGATGCCGATGATCAGCGAGGTGCGGGCGCCGAACAGGATGCGGGTCAACAGGTCGCGGCCGAGCAGGTCGGTACCCAGCCAGAACTTGGCGTTCGGCGGCAAGGGCGAACCTTCCAGCGTCAGTCCGTCGAACATCTGCTCGTTCGGATCGTAGCCGGTCAGCCACGGCGCCAGGATGGCGCCAGCAAGCACGATGGCGACGATGAAGAGTCCGAGCAGCGCCAGCGGCCGCTTGAGCAGCCGGCGCCAGACGCCGGCGCGCGGCTTGACCGGCATTTGGCCCGGCGCCGGGAGATCAGGCGCGATGGGATTGGTCACCGCCATCCTCATTTTCCGTCATCGCCACGATCCGCCGGGCCGCTTCCTCGACGCTGATCTGCCAGCTCATCGCCAGCGACCGCAACTGCGCATAGGCGCGATCGTCGTCGCTGCCTTTCGACAGCGCCGCGACCGCGCGCACGATGGTCTGGCGCTCGCCGACGCGCTGGCGCAGCGACGCGATCTCGTCGGCCAGCCGTTTCCCCGCCTCGAAGCTTTGCCGGGCGATCAGCAGCGCGCTGTACACGCCGGCATTGCCGACCGGTTTCAACAATTGCGCGTCGGCTTTTTGCGACAGCGCCCATTCGATGCGGCCCGGCGCTTCCGAACCGATCAGCGCCACCAGGGGCATCGGCGCCTCGCCCGGCTGCCACGGGAACTGCTCGTCGAAGCCGAGATCGGCGTCGAAGAAGACGAAATCCGCGGCAAGCGCCTCTGCCGGCAATTGCGGCCAGCATTCGACCGCCTCAAGGCCGATCGCCGACAGCTGCCTGGTGATCGCCTGCACCGTCGCGTGCGGGCGATGCAGCACGAAAGCCCGCGCGCCGCCGAGATTGGGGATGCGTGCGGACCGGCTCACGACACCACCCTGAGCCGCGGACGGCCGAAGGTCTTCGCCGGGTCGTAACGCGACAGATAGGGATCGGGCGCCACCTCTTCCTCGCGGCTGACGACCTCGAAAAATCCATCGGCGATGCGCCCGATGATCACCGGCAGGGTTGCATGCTGCGTGTGCGGATCGATTGCGATAGGCCCCAGGCGCGTCGTGAAGCGGCGCCCGGCGAAGGCTTTTGAGAACGCCGCCGGGCCGGCGTCGGGATCGCCGGAGAGCACGTCCGCCATCACTTGCACCGATGCATAGGCGGACGCCTCGAAGGACGAGGCGAAGGCAGCCGGGCGCGGCGCGAAATAGGGTCCGGCCGACAAATGGCCCCTGCCCGTTTCGCCGATCGCCGGCAACTCGCCCTCGGTGAGATTGCAGGATATGACCGGGCAGGCATCGGCCTTGAAGGCCGCATTCTCGCGTCCCAAGTCGCGATATGCCGCCAGGAAGGCATAGGACGAGGTGCCGATGAGGTTGTTGAGGATGAAATTCGGCCGCGTGGCGCGGATTTCATCGATCAGGCGCGAAACGTCGGTTTCGCCGATGCGCAGGTAGCGCTCGCCGAGCACCTTGCCCGCAGCGTCGGCGATCAGGTCGCGCGCGACGCGGTTCATCTCCCAGCCCCAGATATAGTTCGAGCCGAGCAGGAAGCCGTTGGCACCGAAACGCGGCGCGACATGAGCCATCAGCGGAACCAGATGCTGGTTCGGGCAGGCATGCATGTAGACGACATGCTCGTTGGCCTCGAACCCCTCATAGGGGCAGGCATACCAGAGCATGCCGCCCGCCTTCTCCAGCACAGGGATCGTCTCCTTGCGGCTCCAGGAGGTAATGCAGCCGATCACGTGGCGGGCGCTGCTGGTCCGGAAGATATCCTCGCAAAGCGTGGCGTAGCGGTCGGCATTGCTTTGCGGATCGCGTTCGACCGGCACCAGCTCGATCCCGCAGCTTCGGTCGGCATTGATGTCGGCGATCGCCCGCATCGCGCCCGTACGGCACGCGTCCGAGACGAGCTGGTAGCTGCCGGATCGCGAATAGAGGACGCCGATCTCGATACGCCGTTTCAAGCAATGCCCCAAAAATGAAAAAGCCCCGCAGCCGCCGCCGACAGGCGAGGCATACGAGGCATTCTTGCCGTCCGGCGACCGAGGCCGATATGTTCGCAGCTACCCTATTCCCTACCGCCCGCCAGTCAAGCCTCAAAGTTGCATGGCGCGGCGGGGCATCTAATCGCGCAGGCTGAAGACGAAAGGCGCGGTGCGGGTGACGTGGGCGCCGAGTTCGGCCGGCGGCGCCGGCACCGACGCGCCCTGCAACACGCCGAGCGCGGCGCGATCGAGATCCGGATCGCCCGAGGATTGCGCCAGCCGGGCAGAGACCACCCTGCCGGAGACGTCTACCGTGAAGGTTACAGTAGGCGTGCCCTCGACGCGCCTTGAGCGCGCCGCGCTCGGATAGCGGGTATGCCGCCTGATCCATGCCGCCAAGCTGGAATTCCAGCGCGACGGGCTGACGCTCGATCGCGACACCGACTCGGAGGATTGCGGCGCGGCGGCCTTCGCGCCTGGGTTGGCAGCGATGCCGGCCATCGTCACGGCCTTTGGCGGCGCGGCCTTTGCCCTTTTCCTCTGGTTCGGCTTTTCGACCGGCTTCTTTTCCACTTTTTTCCTCGCGTCGACGGGCTGGCTTGCCTTCGGCTGCGCCTCGACAGGCTTTGGCTGCGGCAGCGGAACGACGACGTCGGGAGTAACTGTCTCGACAGGTTCGGGCACGACCTCGTCCAGCGGCGGCCGCTCGCTGAGCGCAGCTGCTGTCTCCGCCGGTTCGGCCTCCGCCGCCTTGTCGGAAACGACCGGCGGCTCGGCGACCGGCTCGACCCTTTTCATGACCGGCGCCGGATCGGTCACCGGTTTCACTTCGCTGACCCCCGGCGCCTCCTCGATTGCATCGGGCGGCTCCGGCGTGACCGTGTCCAGCTCTTCCGGCACGGCAGGCGTCGTCGGCAGCGGCGCCATTTCGACAGCCAGCGCCGGCGGCGGGCCGCCGTCCGGCACCTCGGCAAAGCTCAGATTCTGCACCGCATAAGCGACCGCGACATGTGCGGCGAAAATAACCGTGGCCGCGCTTGCCCACAGACCGGCTTCGCGGAAGCCGAAGCGTGGCTGGGTGGACAAGGCGGCGATCGCTTGCGTCATTGCGCCGCGCTTCCGCTTGTCGCCGGCGCGGAGGTGGCGCCCGCGGCCAAAGCCCCGGTGCCGGACGCCGTCTCCAGGCCGACCAGCGCGACTTTCAGATAGCCCGCGGCGCGCAGCAGGTTCATTACCTCCATCAGCTCGCCATAGCCCACCGTCTTGTCGGCGCGCAGGAAGATGCGCGTCTGCTTGTCGCCCTTGGTGCGGCTGTGGAGCACGGTGGCGAAGCTCGGTCGCGGCACAGCCTCATTGCCGATCGCCAGCGAAAGATCGCTTTTCAGCGTCAGGAACAGCGGTGTCTCGGGCCGTGGCGCCGGCAACGCCGTCGATGCCGGCAAGTCGACATTGACATCGACGGTCGCAAGCGGAGCCGCGACCATGAAGATGATCAAAAGCACCAGGATGACGTCTATGAACGGGGTGACGTTGATCTCGTGGCTTTCCTCGAGATCGTCGCCGGCCGTCTCGCGAATCCGCGCCGCCATTGGCCACTCACTCCGCTGCCAACGCGGTTGCCGGCGGCACCGTGCGAAAATCGAGGTCGCGGCTGACCAGCCGCTCGACGCCTGCCGAGGCGTCGGCGAGGATCTGCCTGTAGCCGGCTATCGATCGCGCGAAGACGTTGTAGATCACCACCGCCGGGATCGCAGCCACCAGACCCATTGCCGTGGCGAGCAGGGCTTCGGCGATGCCCGGCGCCACCACCGCAAGATTGGTGGTCTGCGCCTGCGAGATGCCGATGAAGGCGTTCATGATGCCCCAGACGGTGCCGAACAGGCCGACGAAGGGCGCCGTGGAGCCGATGGTGGCGAGCAGGCCGGTGCCGCGCGACATGCGCCGGGACGCTGCCGCCTCGATGCGCGACAGCCGCGAGGTGACGCGCTCCTTCAGGCCGTCGCCCGAGATGTGATCCAACGCGCCGGCGGAGAGCGCGCGCTCTTCCTCCGCCGCCCGCACCAGCAGCGCGCCCGGGCCACCGCTGTGGCCGAGCGCGCGGCCGGCCTGCATCAGCGTCGCGGCATTGCCGATCGCGTTCGCCGCGCGCCGCGCCTTGAGCTTGCCGCCGAGGATCTCCAGCGACTTGGCGAGCCAGATCGTCCAGGTGACCAGAGAAGCGAAAGCAAGTCCGACCATCACCGCCTTCACCACGATGTCGGCATTTATGAACATGCCCCAGGGCGACAGGTCATGCGGCAGCGTCAGCGCAACGGCGGAAGGCTCTTCGCCCCCAGCAGTGCTCGGCGCCGGCTGAACGCGCGGTTCGGTCGGTGCGGCGGCGGTTGGTGCCTCCGTCGCCGGGGCCTGCGCCGCGGCCGGGGCCTGAGCTGGCTGCACGGCCGCCGGAGCTGTTATGGGCTGCTGAGCGGGCGCTTGTGCGGCCGGTGCCGCGGGTGCCGCCTGCTTCTGCGCCGCCGCGCCGTCGGGAAGAATGGAGCCGGCCGCAAGAATGGCGAACGCGGCCAGCACCACAAAAAGACTGTTCCCGGACAAGGCTAGTCCTCGCTTTATCATTGCACGCCAACGCCGTTTGACTAGAAAACATGAGTTAACGAGTCAACTATTAAGATGTCCATCACCATCAAATATCCGGGTCGGCGCGTCGGTAACCTGGGACGCCGTGGAGTCTGGACTGCGACGCCGTCGCTGGGCCAGCCGCAACCGAGGCAGCAGGCGATGATCAAGGCGACCCCGTTCGACTTCCCCTATGACGGCAGGCTGGTGCCGCAAGACACCGCCCTGCTCGTGATCGACCTGCAGGAGGATTTCCTGTCGCCGACAGGCTATTTCGCCAGGAAAGGCTATGACCCTTCGCCGCTGCGGGCCATTCTGCCGACGGTGAATCGGCTGATTGCGGCGGCGCGCGCCGCCGGCCTCGCAATCGTCCATACGAGGCAAAGGCTACCGCGCCGACATGGCCGATATGGTGACGGTCGAGGACGGCGTCTTCGGCGCGCTGGCGAGCTCGGAGGCGGTGATCGCCGCGCTGTCGCGGATCGCAGAAGAACGGAATTGATATCGGTCGAAGGCCGCCCCGCCATTCTGGTCACCAGCCCGGATCGTCCGGACGGGCCGCCGCGCTTTTTCATCCTCATCGATTGGGAGAACGGCCGGATTGCCGGCATCCGCGATTTCCTCTTGGCCGACTATGTCATGGATGGCGTCGATTATGTCCCGTCCTGATGAAACCGGCATCCGCAGCGGCCGGTCTCACCGCCATCCGCGATTTCACCGAAGGTGTGCCCCGGTGAACGAGCGCGACGCGAACGTTCCTGGCGCCAGGGTGTCGGCGTCGCACCGAGCCAGCGAATTCGCGATCGGCGTGACCGTTTCGCGGCCGATCCGCGCGATCTCGCTGGAACGGTCGATACCGCCGATCATGAATTCCTCGATGCCTAGCGCGGCATAGGGCAACAGCGAGAGCGCAAGCCGCGCCGGCGGCCCCGCGACCTCGACCGTCTTGTGGTCGGAGGCGCCGGACCAGCCTTCGGGGCGAATGCGGACGGGAAGCGCGAAGCGCAATCTGCCGGCGCGGCCGTGCTCGGCTGCAGCGCCGCGCACGCGCTGCATCAACTGCGCGACTTCGTCGGGCGAGCCGGCCGCCAGCTCGAATATATCGGCATGCCGGCCGGCGACCTTCAGCGCGGTGTCGGACTGGCCGCCGAGCCGGATGGTGAGGTCGCCGCCATGCAGGCCCTTGCGCGGCACGTAACCGCCTTTGACGCTGTAGAAGGCGCCTTCATGGTCGAAGGGCTCGTCGTTCGACCACAGCCGCTTCAGCAGCACAAGATATTCGTCGATGCGCTGCCACACCACGCTGTGGCCGGCCGGCCGCGCCTCGGCATCACTGTCCTGGAGCGGCTCGCTCAGCATCCTGAGCGACAGGCGGCCGCCGCCTCTCAAGTCGAGCGCCGCGAGCTGCCTTGCCGCCACCGCCGGCTCGACCACACCGGCCCAGTGCGTCAGCACCACTTCCAGCGCCGGGGTGCGGTCGAGCGTCTGCGCGGCGATGTCCATGTTGGCGAGCAGGCCGGCCGGATCGTCGATCACCAGCTTGCGGAACCCCGCATCCTCGATCAGCGACAGCTTGGTCGCCGTCTCGGCGAAATCGTAGAAGAAGCTGCCATTCGCAGGCTTACCGGGAACATGCGTGAACTCGATCGGCATTGCCATCTCCTCCGTCACGTTGGCTTGCCCCGCTCCACCTCGAACAATCCAATGCGCGCAGGCGCGCCGACGCGCCCTGGCGCTCGGCCAGCTATCTTTCTCCGGTTACTCCAAGGACAGCGGGACCGTAGGCCACGGCTCTGTCAGGGGATGATCCCAAGCACCACCGCGCCGGTGAACACGAATGCCAGCGCGAAAACGAGATAGGCGAAGGTTCCGCCATAGGCGGGCCTCCAGCTCTGGTCGGCGGTCAGCCTCTGGCCCTTGCGCTGAACATTCTGCATGTAGGTCATGGTCGAGCCTCCGTCTCAGCCATTAATCTATAAAGTTAGTAGACTTGTCGAGTGCTATTTTTCGCCGGTTTTGGGAAGGACGTCCTCGGAAACGGCAACTTGAGGGGCGTTTATTCTCAGCCGAGATCGAAAAACATGCGGGGATGCGCCACCGGAGGATCCGACAAAATGCCTGTAGCTCCGGCTTTTCGGCGGCAAACGGCCTCGTTCAAGCGCTTGGCTACTCGGTACGCGAGGGGATAGCATCAAAATAGTCTCACAGGACTCAGGGAGAAAAACATGGGTGGAAGGCTGGCGGGCAAGGTCGCCATCATCTCGGGCGGCGCGACGGGCATGGGTGGAGCGGCTTCCGAGCTGTTTGCCGCCGAAGGCGCCAAGGTTGCGATCATCGACCGCAATGGCGAGGCCGCCGGCAAGACCGCCGCGGCGATCCGCGTGCGCGGCCATGTCGCGGAGCATTTCGTAGCCGACGTTTCCGACGAGGCGCAGGTCGAGGCGGCGGCGAAGGCGGCCGCGGAAAAATTCGGGCCGGTGACCGTGCTGTTCAACCACGCCGGCACCATTGTGATTAAACCCTTCTTGGAGACGACCCTGCAGGAATGGGACTGGCTGCACGCCGTCAATGTGCGCTCGATGTTCCTGATGACGCGGGCCGTGCTGCCCGGCATGATCGCCGCTGGCGGCGGCTCGATCGTCTGCACCTCGTCGATCTCGGCGGTGGCAGCGACGCCGAACGAAGTGCTCTACGACACGACAAAAGGCGCCTGCCACATGTTCGCGCGCGCCATCGCGGTGGAGTTCCGCGACCGCAACATCCGCTGCAATGCCGTCTGCCCCGGCTTCATCCGCACGCCGCACGGAATGCGCGAGGTCGCCGACCTCGGCAAACTCGGCGTCGATGTTTCCGATGCCGCCATGGCCGCGCAACAGGGCCGCATCGGCGAGCCGGAGGAGGTGGCGAAGGCGGCGCTGTTCCTGGCGAGCGACGAATCGAGCTTCGTCAACGGCGCGCATCTGTTCGTCGACAACGCCTTCACGGCGATCTGAGGCGTCCCAAGCTGGGCGCCCTTCCTCTACCCCGTCGATCGGGGGAGAGGTGTCGAGCGCAGCTCGACGGAGTGGGGGTCGACCCTTGGCGGTGCAGGAAGGTTCTTGCACCTTGATCCGTTGGGGGAACCACCTTGCAACCGTCGAGGAAAGTATCCTACCTACCGTTCCTCGCGTCGAAACGGCTTCAGCAGCGCCGAAGGCGCGACCGCGTTGCGCGAAATGAAGGCCATGGCGACGATGGTGAAGATGAAGGGCAGCATCAGGAAGGCTTCGTAAGGGATGTGCCCGAGGCCGCTGGCCTGCATCCTGAGCTGCAGCGCGTCGACGAAGGCAAAGAGCAATGCCGCACCCGCCGAACGCCACGGGTCCCAGCGGCCGAACACCACCAGCGCGATCGCCACCCAGCCGCGGCCCGACACCACGCCGAAGGTGAAGGCGTTGAACTGCGCCATGGTGAGGAAGGCGCCGGCGAGCCCCATCAGCGCGCCGCCGAGGATCACCCCCTGGAAGCGCGTGGCGATCACGCTGACGCCGGCGGAATCCGCCGCGCGCGGGTTCTCGCCGACCATGCGCACCGACAGCCCCCAGGGCGTGCGGTAGAGCACGAAGGCGGCAAACGGAACGGCGATGATCGCGAGATAAACCAGCGTGAACTGGTTGAACACCGCCGGACCCAGGATCGGAATTTCCGACAGCAGGGGGATCGGCGCCGGCTGAAAGCCCTTGATGCTGGGCGGCACCGATTGCTGACCGAAGATCAGCCGGTAGAGGAAATAGGCGAGCCCAGAGCAGAACAGCGTCACGCCGATGCCGCAGACATGCTGGCTGAGGCCCAAGACCACCGTGAACAGCCCATGCAGCGCGCCCATCGCCGCCCCGACAAGCACGGCCACCAGCACGCCCAGCCACAGGCTGCCGCTCAGGCTCGCGGCGGTGAAGCCGGCCATGGCCGCCAATAGCATGATGCCTTCAATGCCGAGATTGAGCACGCCGGCGCGCTCGGAAAACATCTCGCCTAGCGTGGCGAAGGCGAGCGGTGTGGCGATGCGGATGATGGCGGCGAGAAAGCCGACCTGAAAAATCTGCTCGAACACCGCGCTCATGCGGGCGCCCCCACGCGGCGGATGCGGTAGGCGGTGAAGAGCAGCGCCACCAGCATCGCAAGCAGCGCCGTGCCTTGGATGACCTCACTGAGAAAGGCCGGCACGCCGGTTGCGCGCGACATCGCCTCGGCACCGGTCATGACCGCGGCAAGGAAGATCGCGGCCGGCACGACGCCGAGCGGATTGAGCCGGGCGAGCATGGCGACGACGATGCCGGAATAGCCGTAGCCCGGCGAGATGTCGCTCATCACCTGGAAGTGGACGCCACCAACCTCGCCGACGCCGGCCAATCCGGCCAGCGCGCCGGAAAGCAGCGCGGTGGAGAGCAGCACGCGCTGGGTATTGATGCCGCCATAGCGCGCCGCCTCCGCATTCTCGCCGGTGACGCGGATTCGGAAGCCGAGCGTGGTGCGCGCGATAAGGAACCAGCAGACGGGCGCTGCGATCAGCGCCACGACGACGCCGATATGCAGCCTTGTGCCTTCGATCAGCACCGGGAAATTGGCGGAATCCTCGATCGGCGGCGAGATCGGATAGCCGGAAAAGGTGTCTTTCCACGGCCCCTCGATCAGCGCCATCAGCGCGTAATAGATGACCGAGTTGAGCAGCAGCGAGCTGACCACGTCGTCGACCTTGAGTTGGACGCGCAACGTCGCCGGCACAAGCGCGATGAGGGCGCCGGCCACCGCGCCGGCCAGCACCATCAGCAGCATGGCGAGCGGTCCCGGCATCGGGATGGCGCCTACGGCACAACTCGCAACCGCGCCGGCGAGCAGCTGGCCTTCGGCCCCGATGTTCCAGAACTTGGCGCGGAAGGCGATCGCCACCGCAAGGCCGGTGAAGATCATCGGCGCGGCGCGAACCAGCGTCTCGGTGATGGCGTAGCTGTCGCCGAGCGAGGCCGAGAGCATCACGCCATAGGCCTCGATGACACCGGCGCCGGCGACAGCGATGAGACCGCTGCACAAAACCAGCGCGACGGCGATGGCGAGCAGCGGCAGTGCGAGATTGAACCAGGCCGGAGTCGAGCTGCGGGCTTCGAGACGGAACATCAGGCGTGCTCCCGAGGCAATTCCATAGCTCTACGCCCTCCCCTCCGCGCCGGTCATCAGCAGCCCAAGCCTCGCGACGGTGGCCTCCGAGCCGGAAAGCGTGCCGGCGATGCGGCCTTCGTACATCACCGTGATGCGGTCGCACAGCATCAGCAACTCCTCGAGATCCTCGCCAATCACGATGATCCCGCAACCCTTGGCACGCATGGCGAGGAACTTCTCGTGGATGAACCGGGCGGCGCCGATGTCGAGGCCGCGCGTCGGCTGCGAAACGATCAGCACCTTCGGGTCGAAGGCGAGCTCGCGCGCCAAAAGCGCCTTCTGCAGATTGCCGCCGGAAAGCGCGCCGGCGCGCGTCATGGGCCCGGGACAGCGTATGTCATAGGCCTTGATCTGCGCCTCCGCGAAGGCGCGGATCGCGGCCGGATCGAGCAGTCCCTTGCGGCTGAAGGCCTCGGTGCCGATGCGGGGCAGCACCATGGAGTCGGCTAGAGGCAGGTTGGTGACCAGCCCGGTCGTCATCCGGTCCTCCGGAATGCGGCCAAGGCCGAGCGCCTGCAGCTCGCGCGGCGAAAATTGCGCAACTGCTTTGCCGGCTATCGTCATCGAACCGGCACTCGGCGACAGCATGCCGGAGATCACATCAGCCAGCGCCCGCTGGCCATTGCCGGAGACGCCGGCAACGCCGAGGATCTCGCCGGCGCGGACGAAGAGCGAGACCTCGCGCAGCGGCGTGCCGCCATGCCCTGAGGTGGAGACGCCGTCGAGCGTCAGCACGGGCGCGCCAGGCGTCGAGACCTCCTTGATCGGCGGCATGATTTCGTGGCCGCACATCAGCTTGGCCATCTCGGCCGAGGTGGTTCCTGCCGGATGATCGACGCGGCCGGCGACCTTGCCATGCCGAAGCACGACGCAACGATGGGTGAGCGCCCTGACTTCGTTGAGCTTGTGCGAGATGAAGATGATGCCGAGCCCTTGCGCCGCCATCGAGCGCAGCGCGGCGAAGAGGCCATCGACCTCGCTGGGCGCCAGCACCGCCGTCGGCTCGTCGAGGATCAGGAGCCTGGCGCCGCGAAAGAGCGCCTTGATGATTTCCAGCCGCTGCTGCTCGCCGATCGAGAGCGCCGAGACCGGCAGGCCGGGATCGAGATGTAAGCCATGCTGGCGGCCGATCTCCTTCAGCCGCGCCAGCCCGCCCGTGCGGTCGATGCGGCCGGACTTGCCGGCAATGCCGATCAAGAGGTTTTCCAGCACCGTCAGCCGTGGCGCCAGATGGAAATGCTGATGCACCATGCCGATGCCGGCCGCGAGTGCATCGGCCGAATTGTGGATGGCGACCGGCCTGCCCTCGACCAGGATCTCGCCCGCATCCGGCGCATAAGCGCCGAACAGCACGTTCATGAGCGTCGTCTTGCCGGCGCCGTTCTCGCCGAGCAGGCCAAGGATCTCGCCGGGGGCGACGCTGAGATCCACGCCCTCGTTCGCCTTGACGGCGCCGAAACTCTTGGTGATGCCGCGCATTTCGATCAGTGGGACGGGCAAGGATGCTCCTAATATCCCTCCCCCTTGAGGGGAGGGTGGCCCGCAGGGCCGGGTGGGGTCGCCCGCGACGCGCTCCATCTTCAGTCGTCAAGGTCGAGCGGTTGAGACGACCCCTCCCGCCTCGCTTCGCTCGGCACCCTTCCCGCAAGGGGGAGGGTACTGGTCAATCCGACACCGGCGTGTTCTCGTCGACGTCGACGCGGAAATTGCCTTCCAGGATCTCGGCTCTCTTCTTGGCGACCAGGTCCTTGACCTCGGCCGGCAGCGTCTTGTCGAACTTGTGATAGGGCGCGAGATCGGAGCCGCCCTTGGCCATGCGCGAGAAGTCGCCATAGTCCTGCGCGGTGAAGACGCCCGCCTTGACCAGCTTGATCGCCTGCTCGACCGTCGGATACATGTTCCATACCGGGCCGGTGATCACCGTGTCGGGTCCGAGGCTCGACTGATCGGACATGTTGGAGATGGCGTAGATCTTCTTTTCGACCGCCGCCTCGATGACGCCGAAACGCTCGGCATAGATGACGTCGACGCCGGCATCGATCTGCGCGATCGCGGCCTCCTTGGCCTTCGGCGGATCGAAGAAGGAGCCGATGAAGGCGACCTTCCGCTTGATGTTTGGATTGACCTCCTTGGCGCCGGCGAAGAAGGCGTTGACCAGCCGGTTCACTTCCGGAATGCCCATTGCCGCGACAGCGCCGATCGTGCCCGACTTCGACATCTTGCCGGCGATCAGCCCGGAGAGATAGGCCGGCTCGTGTATCCAGTTGTCGAAGACGCCGAAATTGGGTTCCGCAGGCCCGGCGCCGGAGCCGAACAGCCAGGCCGTCTTCGGAAACTGTTTTGCCGTGCGCCGCGATTCGCGCTCGGCGGCGAAGGCGTCGCCCAGCACCAACTGGTAGCCGCCTTGCGCATATTCGCGCATCACGCGGCTGAAGTCGGCGGTCTGCACCTTCTCCGACCATTTGTATTCGATGCCCAGCTCCTTCTCGGCCTTCTGCAGGGCGACATGGATCTGGTTGTCCCAGGGCTCCTCGATCGGCGTCGCGAAGATCGCCGCCACCTTCAGCTTCTTGTCCTTGGCGAAGGCCACGCCGGGCAGCGCCACCGCGGTCAGCCCGAGGGCGCCGAGTTCCAGCACATTGCGCCGCGACAGGCCGGCGCGTTGCGTTTTGCGATGATCGTTTTCCATTGAAATCCCCTCTGCTCGACAGCCGTGTCGAGCCGGCCGTTCAAAACATGTCAGACGGGAGGACTATGGAACGACGCCCGACCTTTGTCCACATGGTCAAATTTGGCTGGAGAGACCCCGCAGAGCGACCCCCTCCTCGCGACTTGTCACCGCACAGCCTTCTCGCCACCCGCCGCCGTGATCACCCCGACGATGATCAGCCCGGTCAGCACCAGCCGCACGCCGGCGCTGACGCCGAAGGTGTTGAGCATGGTGAGCAAAAGCACCAGGAACAGGCCGGCGCCCCAGACGCCGGGCACGTTGGCCTTGCCGCCGGCGACCGAGGTGCCGCCGATGACGACGACCGCGATGGAGGCGAGCAGATATTCATTGCCGATATCGACATTGGCGCCGCGGAAATAGCCGGCAAGCAGCGCGCCGTCGATGCCACCGAGCGCGCCGCAAAGCGTGTAGGTGAGGAAGCGGATGCGGCCGACATTGACGCCGGCCAGCCAGGCGGCGCGGATGTTCTGCCCGATCGCCAGCACCGAGCGGCCATAGATCATGCGCTGCAGCGCCAGCGCCGCGGCGACGGTGAAAACCACCGTCAGTATCGCCAGCACCGGGATCCCCAGCACCTGCCAGTTGGTGAAATCGGCAAAGCCCGGCGGCGGCTTGATCTGCAGGCCGCGCCCGTAGCTGATGTCGACCGACTGGATGATGAAGCTCGCCGACAGCGTCGCGATGATCGGCGGAATCCTGAGCGCCCAGATCAGCAGATAGTTGATGGCGCCGATCGCCGCGCCGCAGGCGAGCGCCGCCAACAGCCCGACGACGATCATCGAATCGCTGCCGCCCATAACCTTCATCGCCACCGCGCTCGCCAGTCCGATATTGGCGGGCAGCGACAGGTCGACATTACCGGGGCCGAGCGTGATGACGAACATCTGGCCGACGCCGACTATGACGGTGAAGACGGCAAGCGAAAGTGCCGCCGTGACCATGCCGCCGGCGCCATAGCCGCCGGTGAAGGCGACGGTCGCCACCCACACGAGAACGGCGCCGACGAAGGACCAGAGCCAGGGTTTCTCAAGCAGCATCCGTACAGAGGTCATCGTTCACCTCTCCCTGCGGCTGATCAGCACCCGGGCCGCCAGGACGATAATCAGGATCGCGCCATTGGCAGCCACTTGCCAATCGGGCGGGATGTGCATGAAGGTCAACAGCGGCGAGGCGGCCAAAGCCAGCGTCAGCGCGCCGATGACCGCGCCGATCGGCGACACCCGGCCGCCGACGAACTCGCCGCCGCCAAGGATGACGCCGGCAATGGAAAGCAGCGTGTAGCCGTTGCCGATATTGGCGTCGGCCGAAGTGGTGATGCCGATCAGCGCCATGCCGGAAAGCACGCCGAACAGGCCGGTCAACGCGAAGAGCACGATCTTTGTCTTGAGCAGCGACCAGCCGGCGCGCCTGAGCGCCGCGGCATTGCCGCCGGAACCGCGCAGGATGACGCCATATGAAGTGCGCATCAGGCCAAAATGCACGATCGCCGCGATGAGCAATGCCGCCAGTATAGGGAACGGGATATAGGGCGGCTTGAAAGACATGATCGCCAGCAGCCAGTCCGGAGCCTTGCCGCCCGGCTTCGGCAGGATGAGGATGGCCAGCCCCTGCCAGACGAAGCTCATGCCGAGCGTCACCACGATCGAGGGCAGGTTGCGCAGATGGATCAGCGCGCCGAGCAGCGCGTAGACGCCGATCGAACCGAGCAGCACAGCGACACCGATGAGCGGCGCATCCCTGAGCCAGGTGGCGGTGACGCAGCCGACAAAGCCGACGAAAGTGCCGATCGACAGATCGAGCTCATTGCCGGCGATGACGAACATCTGCGCGATCGTCGCCAGCGCGATCGGGATCGCCAGGTTCAGCATCAGGTTGAAGCCGAAATAGCTGATGGCGCGCGGGTTGAGCCAAGCGATGGCCATCAACACCAGCGACAGCGACAGCGCCGGCAGCAGGCTGCGCAGCATGCGTGCGCGGGCCGCGCTGCCGCGGGAGGATTTCGGGAGCGTGCCGGGAGCGATCGCCGTCATCTCAGGCCGTGTCGCCGAACGAGGACTGGATGATCTTCTCCTCCGTCAGTTCGTCGCGTCCGAGATTGGCGACGATGCGGCCGTTCTTGAAGACATAGACATGGTCGCAATTGTCGAGCTCTTCGGTTTCGGTCGTGTACCAGAGGAAGGTGCGGCCCTTTCCGGCCTCCTCGCGCACGAGGTCGTAGACTTCGAGCTTGGTGCCGATGTCGACGCCGCGCATCGGATCGTCCATCAGCACGATCTCGGCATCGGAGCCGAGCGCGCGCGCAAACAGCGCCTTCTGCTGATTGCCGCCCGACAGCGAATAGATGTTGTTGTTCATGTCCGGCGTGCGGATGCCGATCTTCTTCTTCCAGAATTCGGCCAGCTCCGCCTCGCGCTGCGGCGAGATCAGCAGGCCGTCGCGCAGGCGCTGAAGCGAGCGGATGCCGATGTTCTGGGCGATCGACCATTGGGCGAAGATGCCGTCCGCCTGGCGGTCGCCGGCGACCAGCGCCACCGGCGCCGTCACTTCGATGCCGGCCCTGTCGCGCGAGGCGGCCGAGAAGATCGCGAGCAGCAGGTCCGTCTGGCCATGCCCGGCGAGTCCGGCAAGGCCGATGATCTCGCCGGCGCGGGCGACAAGCTCCTTGCCATCCTGCTGCCGCGCCGGGCGCGCCCGCACCCTGAGCGCCCCGACCGCGACCTTGCGGGTCTCGGCGGCGGCCTTCTGATGTTCCCCGGCGCCGCCCATCGCGGCGACCAGCTTGTCCCGGTCGAACGCGCTTGCGGCGTCGGCGGCGACCACCTTGCCGTCGCGCATCACCACGATGCGGTCGGCATTCTGCAGCACCTCGCCCAGCACATGGGAGATCAGGATGCAGCTGCCGCCCGCGGCGACGAAGCGGCGCACGAATGAAAGCAGCTGGCCGGCCGTGTGCGCATCGAGCGACGAGGTCGGCTCGTCGAGGATGACCAGATGCAGCGGCTCGCGGGTCAGCGTGAAGGCGCGCGCCACCTCGACCATCTGGCGGCGTCCGATCGACAGATCGCCGGCAATGTCGTCCGCCGCGATGCCGTGGTCGGGAAAGATCTCGTCGAGCTTGGCCTGGATGAGATCGGCGGCCTTGCGCCGCCAGCCGAGCCCGCTGAGCGAGGGATGGTTGATGCGCGTGTTCTCGGCGACGCTGAGGTTTGGGCAGAGCGACAGCTCCTGGAAAACGCAGCGTATGCCGAGCTCAAGCGCGCGCGCCACGGAATAGCTCGCTTCCTGATTGCCGCGCACCGCGATCTGCCCGCCATCGGGCCGCAGCGTGCCCGCAACCATATGCATCAGCGTCGACTTGCCGGCGCCATTGTGCCCGACCAGCCCGACGCATTCGCCGGCGCCGACATGGAAGTCGACGCCGTTGAGCGCGCGGACGGCGCCGAAGTGCTTTTCGGCGCCGTCCAGCCTGACGATGTCTGCAATAGCCTGGAGCATCCTCAACGATATCCGGTCGGCGATGCGGCTGGCAACGTCGCGCCGCTATTGCTTGATGTTGGCCTTGATGGCCGCGATCGCGTCTTCCTGGGTGTATTCGTGGGTAGCGACGCCGCCTTCCTTGATCTTCGGCAGCGCGGCCTCGAAATTGTCCTGGGTGAAGGCGAGATACGGCACCAGCAGATCGTGCGGCACGTCCTTGCGGCCGTCGAGCACCTGCTGCGCCACCCAGAAGGCGAGCGTCGACACGCCGGGCGCGATCGAGGCCGACCAGGTCTGGTAGCCGTCCTTGTCCTTCTGCTCCTTCCACCACTTCAGCTCGTCCTGACGGTTGCCCATGATGATGGTCGGACGCGGCTTGCCGGCGGCGGCGAACGCTTGCGCGGCTCCATAGCCGTCGCCGCCCTGGTCGACGACGCCCACGATCTCCGGCAGCGACGGCAGGATGGTCGCCACCGCCTTCTGCGCCGTGGTCTGGTCCCAGTCGCCGGTCACCGAGCCGACGATCTTGAACTCGGGATGGGCGGCGACGCCTTCGAGGATACCGGCGTGGATGGCATCGTCGATCGAGGTGCCTGCCAGCCCGCGGATTTCCAGCAAATTGCCGCCCTTCGGCTGGAACTTGGCCATCTGCTCGACTTCCTGCCTGCCCATGTCCTTGAAGTCGACGACGACGCGGTAGGCGCAAGGCTCGGTCACGATGCCGTCGAAGGAAACGACCACGATGCCGGCGTCGCAGGCCTGCTTGATGGCGCCGTTCAGCGCATCCGGTGAGGCGGCGTTGATGACGATGGCGTCATAGCCCTGCAGGATCAGGTTCTGCACCTGCGCGGCTTGCGTCGGCACTTCCTTGTCGGCGGTGGTGAAGACATCCGCCGCCGCCACCACCTTGTCCTCGACCGCTTTCTTGGTGACGATGGCGTAGCTGTCGAGCATCGCCTGGCGCCACGAATTGCCGGCATAATTGTTGGAGAAGGCGATCTTCTTGCCGCTCGTGTCGGCAAGCGCGGTGCCCGAGGCGAGCATGGCTGCAAAGGCGCTCAAGACCAGTAGTTTCTTCATGTCATTATCCTCCCAGATGTGTTGACTGCTGCACTTCCCACCGGCCCCTGCGGGCCGGCTTCACTCCCATCCGATCTGAGCGCGAACGGTCCCGCTCAAAACAGCCTCAATCCCGGCACCCGTACCCTCAGCCGGTAGAGCGACGTCGACGCGGCGATGTAGAGGCTCCGCAGGTCCTCGTCGCCGAAGGTGAAATTGGCACAATCTTCCGGCGTCGCGATGACGCCGAGCAGATCGCCCGACGCGTCAAAGACATGGATGCCGCCCGGGCCGGTGCAATAGAGGTTGCCGCGGCTGTCGATCTTCATTCCATCCGGCGCGCCTGGCGCATCGCCCTCGGTCACAGCCCATACGGCGCCGCCATTGAGGTCACCATTGGATTCGACGCCGAACACACGGATGTGGCCACGCGTGGTATCGTTGACGAAGAGCCGCGATTCATCGAGCGAGAAGCAGAGCCCGTTGGGCTGCGCGAAATCGTCGGCAAGCAACGTCAGCCCGGCGCCGTCGCCGTCGATCCGGTAGACGCCCTGGTAGGACAGTTCCTGCAGCCTCGGCACGCCGTAGAATTCCGCTCGGCCGTAGGTCGGATCGGTGAAATAGATCGAGCCTCCAGTGGCGACGACAATGTCGTTCGGGCTGTTGAGCTGCTTGCCCTGGTAATGGCTGGCAAGAACGGTCGTGGTGCCGCCCGGCTCGGCGCGGGTGACGCGGCTGCTGGCGTGCTCGCAGGTCACCAGCCGCCCCTGCCGGTCGAGCGTGTTGCCGTTGGCCATGTGGCTCGGGTCGCGGAACGACGCGATTTCGCCGGAAGCGCTGCGCCGGTACATGCGGCTTTGCGGAATGTCGGAAAAGACCAGCCATTTCTCATAGGGATGCCACACCGGACCTTCGATGAAGCCGTAGCCGGTGGCGAGCCGCTCCATCGCCGCATTGCCGACGACGTCATCAAAGCCGGAGTGACGGGCGCGCGCCGGGATCGACATCACGGGCTCTTGGGTTCCCGCACCGGCTTGCCGGCGACGAACCAGTCGCTGCCCGGCACGTCCTCGATCACCACCCAGATCGCTTCCATGGGCAGTTCGGCGACCTCGCTGATCGCCTCGGCGACCCGGCGCGAGATCTCGTTCTTGCGCTTTTGCGAATGACCCTCGAGTATCCGTATGCTGACGAACGGCATGAGCGCTTCCCCGGGATTCTTGTTTTTGTAGGACAAAAGCTAGTCGGGACGCGGACCGGGCGATAGCGGTCTAAGCGCAGCACCGACTGTGGTTTTGCACAGTCGGCGCCGGTACCCGCGGCTGCAGACAGGAGAACCATGGATGGCAGAGAGATGCGGCAGGCCGCTCGTGCGGATTGCGGAACTGGAGATCGATGCCTTCCAGCTCGACAGCTTCAGGGCCTTGCTCGCCGAAGAGATCGAGGCCTCGGTGCAGAACGAGCCCGGCGTGTTGTTCCTGCACGCGGTCTCGATAAAAGGTTCGCCCGAAACGGTGCGCGTCATCGAATGCTACGTCGATCATTCCGCCTCCCACGCCCACCTGACCGCGCCGCACTTTCTCAAATACAAGGCGCGGACGGCTGATATGGTCAGGTCGCTTCGATTGATCGAGACCGAGCCGATCGTTCTGAGGGCCAAGAGCAATCAGCATTCAAGCTGAGCCTGTTGACCCATCGCGGGGCTTACTGCTCCTGCAACGGCGTTGCCTGCGCGAGCCAGGCATCGAGCTGCTCCTGCTCGCGCCGCAGCGCATCGATGTTGATCAGGCCGCGCGCCATGGCCAGATAGATTGCGCGGGTGCGCGAATTGAACACCGACGCCTCGCCAGCGCCCTCCTCCGGCGGCACTATTCCGAGCTTCTCATAGACATGCTTGATGCGGCTCTGCGCGCCGCGGATCGACAGGCCGCGCCGCGCCGCGATCGCTCGGTCGGTGAGGCCGAGCGCGATGTCGATCAGGCTTTCATATTCGCCGTCGGTGATGCCCTCGAACCGGTCCTGGACGCGGTGCTGGATGCCGCGGATCTCGCGGTCGATGATGCAATGCCCCTCGCGGAACACGCCGCGCAGCGCCGAGCGCATGCCTTCTTCCGTCGCCGATTTCAGCACATAGCCATAGACCGACCCCGGCGGCACGATGCGCGCCACGCCGCGCACATAGGCCTCGTCGGCGAAGTTCGACCAGAACAGGATATGCGTGCCGGCGCGTTGGCTCCAGATGGCGCGTGCCACCTCGATCCCGGTCGCCTTGGGCAGTTGCAAGTCGAGCACGACGTGCGGCGGCTGCCGTTCCGCCGCAAGATTGATGGCGTCCTCGCCGTCGCCGGCTTCGATCACCTCGACATCGCCGGGCCACAATTGCTCGACGGTCCGCCGCGCGAAGGTGCGATGCAGCCCGTCATTTTCGGCGATCATGACCAGCATCAGACTGCCTCCGCCACCGGCTGAGCTTCGGTTATCGCGGTGCCGCACGCCGCCGCCTCGGCCTCGGCGGACTCGCGATCGATCTCGATCACGACCCTGGTGCCGCCCTTGCGGTCGGCCGGCTCGAAACGCAGCCGCGCCCCGACAAGGGCCGCTCGCGTGTGCATGTGGCCGATGCCGCCTTGAGCGGCGGGATCGATCGCGCCGCAGCCATGCCCGTCGTCGGTGACGGTCACGCTGAATGTGGTTGCCGTCGACGCCAGCTGCACTTCGATACGGCTTGGCGCGGCATGACGGACCGCATTGTTGATGGCTTCCTGCACGATGCGATAGAGCGCGGTGCGCAACGTTTCCGACAGGCCGTCGGCGCTGCCGTCGCTGGTGTCGGCGATGCGCACCGCGATCGGCGGCTTGGCCCTGGCAACGCTGCGGTTGAGATGTGCCTCGACCGCGTCGCGCAGGCCGAACAGTTCCAGGACGCTCGGCCGCATGTCGTCGACGATGTGGCGCAGCTCCGCCAGGCAGCCCGCCACCTCCTGCTCGAGATCGGCAAGCTGGGCCGTCCGCGCCACGCCCCGGCTGCGGAAAGCTGAAACCTGACGTGCGATCCGGGCCAGGTCGGCGAGCGTCTGGTCGTGCAGGTCCATGGCCATGCGGCGCCGCTCGCGCTCCATGCCCTCGGTCAGTTGCGAGGCGCCGACTCTCAGCAGTTCCGCCCGGTTGCGCGCCTCGCTTTCGGCGAGCATGGCGCGGCGCGCTTCCTCCGTCTGGATCAGCGCGAACATATAGGGCCCGATGAGGTCGGCGCATTGCTGAGCGACCTCGACGTCCTCTTGCGAGTAGCAGCCGGCCTTGTGCCGGCTGATGTTGAGCGCGCCGATCACGCTGCCGCGTGCCCGCAGCGGCACGATGATGCGGCTCCGCAGCTTGGCGGCGAAGATCGGCCCGTCGAACGCTCCCTCGAAGTGGAATCGGTCGTCGAGAAGTGCGTTGTCGGTCAGCAGATAAGGCGTTTCGCCCCACAGCACGCGCCGGATCGGGCTGCCCTCGACCGGATGCTGCGCCAGATCGCTCCAGCTGGTATGGAAGCCGGCCTCGTAGCAGGCGTGCATGCGCCCATCGAGCGACAACACCGCCAGATCGATATGGTCGTGCGGGATGAGCGTGCCGATTTCGATCGCTGTCGCCCGGAACGCTGAGCCCGGATCGATATGGCCGGCGAGCGCCCGCGAGATCGTGAGCAGCCGATCGATCAGCTGGGGAGATACCTCCGACATGTCTCCTCCCTGTCCCCCTGATGAATGCCGTGGAACGACAGCCAAGCCGCGCCGCGCGGCCTCGATCCTGTTTTCCGCAGTTCCTCCCTGCCCGAGAAATAGTGAGCGCTTGACGGCGCCGCTGTCAACGATGGGTCAAGCGACCCGAGCCCGATCAACTTCGGGTGCGGCGATTGAAAAGCCGCCGGCTCCTGGTCTAGGAACGGCCGCAGGAGGCCAATTGATGGCAGTGACGCCGACCGTTGCTCAGGGCGCCCCGGGAATTCCCGCGCGCTGGACGTCAAGCGCCAAGAGCGGCGTCGGCACCGGGCTTTCAGCGAACAGCCCGCTTTGGTTCACCATCAGTCACGGCATATTGAACGAGGTCTATTATCCCCGCCTCGACAGCGCCTGCACGCGCGACTTGGGGCTGATCATTACCGGTCCCGATGGCTATTTCTCGGAAGAGAAACGCGATGCCGCCCACCATATCGAGCCATTCGAAGCCGGCGTCCCCGGCTATCGCCTGGTCAACACGGCGGTCAATGGCTCCTATCGGATTGAAAAGCGCATCGTTACGGATTCGAAACGGCCCGTTCTGCTGCAGAAAATTACATTCGCGGCGCTCAAAGGCTCAGCCTCGGACTACCAGGTCTACGCGCTGCTCGCGCCGCATCTCGTCAATCGCGGCATGGGCAACACCGCCTGGGTCGGCCAGCACAACGGGCAGCGTGTCCTCTTTGCGTCAGGCCGCGGCGTCTCGCTCGCGCTTGCCGCCTCGCCGCCCTGGGGCGCATGCTCGGCCGGCTATGTCGGTTTCTCCGACGGCTGGCAGCAGCTGCGGAATGGCGGCGCGCTCGATCCTGCCGCTGAGCGCGCGGAGGATGGCAATGTGGCGCTGACCGGCGAGATCGGCTTCTCGACAGGCAAGGGCACCGCATTGCTGGCGCTCGGCTTCGGCGCCTCGCCGGAAGAGGCGGCGGAGGTCGCGCTGGCCAGCCTGGAGGACGATTTCGATGCGGCCGCCGAAACCTATGCCGCAAACTGGCGGAATTTCCAGTCCGGCCTGGAGACGCTCGACAGGCAAGCCGCCTCCGGCTTGAACACCTACCGCGTCAGTACCGCCGTCCTTGCCTCGCATCTCTCGATCGCCAGGCCTGGAGCCGCAGTCGCCAGTCTTTCGATCCCGTGGGGCTTCAGCACGGGCGACGACGATCTCGGCGGCTACCATCTGGTCTGGCCGCGCGACCTGGTCGAAACGGCGGGCGGCTTCCTTGCAGCCGGCGACGCCAGGCAGGCGCTCGATATTCTCACCTATCTCCGCTCGATCCAACAGCCGGATGGTCACTGGCCGCAAAACTGCTGGTCGAACGGCACGCCCTACTGGCCTGGCATCCAGATGGACGAATGCGCCTTTCCGCTGCTGCTTGCCGACGCGCTCCGCCGCGCGGGTCATCTGCCGCGCGCGAAGCTCGACGATTTCCTAGCCATGATCGAAAGCGCGGCTTCCTATGTGGTGCGCAACGGCCCGGTCACCGGCGAGGACCGCTGGGAAGAGGACGCCGGCTACAGCCCGTTCACGCTGGCCGTCGAGATCGCGGCGCTGCTTGCGGCGGCTGACATGCTGGATGCTTGCGGCAAAAATGAACCGGCAAACTATCTGCGCGAGACGGCCGACTGCTGGAACGACCAGATCGAGCGCTGGACCTATGTCACCGGCACCGAACTCTGCGCCAGGGAGGGCATCGACGGCTACCATGTCCGCATCGCACCGCCCGACGGTGCTGGCGCCGCTTCGCCGAAGGACGGTTTCCTGCCGATCAAGAACCGCCCGCCCGGCGATAGCCATCGGCCGGCCGAGGCCATCATAAGTCCCGATGCGCTGGCGCTGGTCCGCTTCGGACTGAGAGCCGCCGACGATCCGCGCATCGTCAACACCGTCAAAGCCATCGACGCGCTTCTGCGCTGCGAGTTGCCGCAAGGCCCGCTCTGGTATCGCTATAGCGGTGACGGCTATGGCGAGCATGAGGATGGCTCGCCCTTCGACGGCACCGGCCGGGGCCGGCCCTGGCCGCTACTCGCCGGCGAGCGCGCGCATTACGAGCTGGCCGCCGAGCGACCCGGCAAAGCGGCCGAACTGCTCGAAACCTTCGAGCGTTCTGCTGGTGCAGGCGGCCTGCTGCCGGAGCAGGTCTGGGACAGACCCGACCTGCCGGAGCGCGAATTGCGGCTCGGCGCGCCATCGGGCAGCGCCATGCCGCTGGTCTGGGCGCATGCCGAGCACATCAAGCTGCTGCGCTCGCTGCGCGACGGCAAGGTCTTCGACATGCCGCCGCAGGGCGTCGAGCGCTACATCGAGCGCAAGACCGTGTCGCCGTTCAGGACATGGCGCTTCAACAACAAGATCCGCTCTCTTCCCGCCGACAAGCTCCTGCGCGTGGAACTTGCGGCGCGCGGCGTGGTTCACTGGAGTAGCGACAAGTGGCTGACGGTGCGCGACGACAACACGGTGGAGAACGCCTTCGGCGTCCACCTGGTTGACCTGGATGTCGCCGGCCTGCAGCCGGGATCGACGGTCGTCTTCACATTTTTCTGGCCCGAAGCGAGCCGTTGGGAGAATGTCGACTTCACCGTCGGCATCGATCCTTCGGATAGCCAGTAAGGTTCTTTCCTCAAGCTATTAGGATAGCACAATGCAGATCGGAATGATGGGACTGGGCAGGATGGGCGCCAACATGGTGCGCCGCCTGATGCGCGACGGCCACGAATGCGTCGTCTACGACATCAATTCGGCAAGCGTCGCCGGCATGGTCAAGGACGGCGCCATCGGCGCCGCCTCGCTGGAGGAGTTCGTCGCCAAGCTCGCCAAGCCGCGCTGCGCCTGGCTGATGCTGCCGGCGGCGATCACCGGCAGGATCGTCGACCAGGTTGCGGCGCTGATGGAGCCGGGCGATATCATCATCGACGGCGGCAATTCCTATTATCACGACGCCGTCGACCAGGCCGCGAAGCTGGCGACCAAGGGCATCAATTTCGTCGATGTCGGCACCAGTGGCGGCGTCTGGGGACTGGAGCGCGGCTACTGCCTGATGATCGGCGGCCCCGACGAAGCCGTGAAACACCTGGATTCGGTCTTCGCCACGCTGGCGCCGGGCGCCGACCCGGGCTCCAATCCGCCGAAAGGCGCCGGAACCGCGCCTTACGGCTATCTGCATTGCGGGCCGAGCGGCGCCGGCCATTTCGTCAAGATGGTTCATAACGGCATCGAATACGGCGTCATGGCGGCCTACGCCGAGGGCATCAACATCCTGAAATCGGCCAATGCCGGCAAGCGCGCCCGCACGGCGGACGCCGAAACCAGCCCGCTCGAAAGCCCGCAATACTATCAGTTCGACATCGACCTGCCCGCCGTGGCCGAAGTCTGGCGCCATGGCAGCGTCATCGGCTCCTGGCTGCTCGATCTCACCGCCGGCGCGCTGAAGAACGATCCGTCGCTCGCCCAGTTCGGTGGCCGCGTCTCCGATTCCGGCGAAGGCCGCTGGACGCTCAAGGCCGCGATCGATACCGGCGTTCCGGCGCCGGTACTCTCCTCGGCGCTATTCGACCGCTTCTCCTCGCAGGGCGAATCCGCCTTCGCCGACAAGCTCTTGTCCGCCATGCGCTACGCTTTCGGCGGCCATGTCGAAAAGCCGAAGGCGTGAGAGCGGGAGTGACGGGATGAGCCAGGAGAGATCCGACACGCTGGTGCTTTTCGGGGCGACCGGCGACCTTGCGCATAAGAAAATATTTCCGGCGCTCTATCAGATGGTCGCCAAGGGAACGCTGAGCGAGCCGGTGATCGGCGTCGCTTTCGATCCTTGGGACCTTGGCAAGTTGGTGGACCGTGCCCGCGACGGCATCGTCAATGCGCTGGGCGCCGTCGACGACAAGGTGTTCGCCAGGCTCGCCTCGCTGCTGCGCTATGTCAGCGGCGACTATCGCGATCCGGTGACATTCGAGAGATTGAAGACGGCGCTCGGCTCGGCGCAGCGGCCGCTGCATTACATGGCAGTGCCGCCCACCATGTTCGAAACCGTCGTCCAGGGCCTCGAACAATCCGGCACCGCGCGGGGCGCCAGATTGATGGTCGAAAAGCCTTTCGGCCACGATTTGCAGTCGGCCCGCTGGCTGAACCGCGTGTTGCACCTGGTGTTCGACGAACAGTCCATCTTCCGCATCGACCACTATCTCGGCAAGGAAGCGATCCAGAACCTGCTCTATTTCCGTTTCGCCAACGCTTTCCTCGAGCCGATCTGGAACCGCAACTTCGTCGAGAGCGTGCAGATAACCATGGCGGAGGATTTTGGCATCGAAGGCCGCGGCAAATTCTATGACGACGTCGGCTGCATCCGCGACGTCATCGAGAACCATCTGCTCAACATCCTGCTGTTGCTCGCCATGGAGCCGCCGGTCGGCCGCTCTGCCGACGATTTGATCGACGAGAAGGTTCAGGTGCTGCGCGCCATCCGCACCTTGACCAAGGACGATGTCGTGCGCGGCCAGTTCGACGGCTATCTGGCCGAACCGGGCGTGCGGCCGAACTCGCCGGTCGAGACCTTCGCCGCCGTACGCTTCTTCGTCGACACCTGGCGCTGGCAGGACGTGCCCTTCTTCATCCGCGCCGGCAAGAACATGCCGGTGCATGCGACCGAAGTGATCGTGCGGCTGAAGCGCCCGCCGCTCGACGTCTTCGATCCGATCAAGCCGGGCGACGCCAACTATGTCCGTTTCCGTATCGATCCGCAGGTGGCGATCTCGATCGGCGCCCAGCGCAAGGCAGCCGGCGACGACATGATCGGCGAGCAGGTGGAACTGACCGCGCTCGACGACACCAAGGGCGACATGCCGCCCTATGAGCGGCTGATCGGCGACGCCATGAACGGCAACGGCCAGCTCTTCACGCGCCAGGACGCGGCCGAGCTTGCATGGCGGATCGTCGGACCGGTGCTTGGCGACACCACGCCGCCTCCGATTTACGCGCCGAAGACCTGGGGGCCGGCCGACGCCATGAACGGCTTCGGCCCGCCCAATGGCTGGATCAATCCGACGAAATAGCTTCTCGGGGGACCGGATGGCGAAACCAGCAAAACGGGCTTCGACGAAGGACGGGCAGGTCGTCCTCACCATCGACGTCGGCGGATCGCGTGTGAAAATTCTCACCAGCGCCGGCGGCGAGATGCGCCGCACCGATTCCGGGCCGGGCCTGACACCTGAGCAGATGGTGGCTTCGGTGAAGAAGCTGGCCGAGGGCCTGGATTACGACGTCATTTCGATGGGCTACCCTGGCCCGGTCAGGGACAACAAGCCGTCGCTCGATCCCTTCAATCTCGGCAAGGGCTGGAACGGCTATGATTTCGCCGCCGCCTTCGGCAAGCCGGTCAAAGTCGTCAACGACGCGCTCCTGCAGGCGATCGGCAGCTATGACGGCGGCCGTATGCTGTTCCTCGGCCTCGGCACCGGCCTGGGCGCCGCCATGATCCTCGACAATGTCGGGCAGCCGATGGAGCTTGCTCATCTTCCTTACAAGAAGGGCGGCAGCTTCGAGGATTATGTCGGCGAGCGCGGCCTGGAAAAGCACGGCAAGAAAAAATGGCGCAGATACGTTTTCGATGTCGTAAACAGGCTTCGCGCCGCCTTGCAGCCGGACTATGTGGTCATCGGCGGCGGCAATGTCGACAAGCTCGATGAATTGCCTGAAAAATCCAGGCGCGGCGACAACACACGTGCTTTCGAAGGCGGATTTCGACTGTGGCGCGATAAGGCGCTGATCGTCTGATATTTTTACTTTTCAGTATAGTCGTTCAAAATAACGTGTAGTCGCACGACCTGTCGTTGCGCCGCGCAGATTTGCCGACTAGGAATCCGCCGGCCTGCCGCACATGCGCCCCTCGGCGCGCCAAGAGCGCGGCAGCGCGCTGGATTTTACATCCCGATTTGCGGCCGTGCGGCATAGAGGAGGACTGACGTGGACGAGGAAACCAATACAGCCAAGGAGGATGTCGACCTGCTCGAGCTCACCGCCCACATCGTGTCGGCCTATGTCGCCAAGAACCGGCTGCCTGCTTCGGGCCTCGGCGAGCTCATCGCCAGTGTCGCCTCCTCGATCGGCGCCCTGAACCAGCCGCCGACTCCGCCGGCACCGCCGCCCGTTCCTGCCGTCAATCCCCGGCGCTCGGTGACGCCGGACTACATCATCTGCCTCGAGGACGGCAAGAAGTTCAAGTCGCTGAAGCGTCATATCGGCGTGCATTTCGGGCTGAGCCCGGAAGCCTACCGGACCAAATGGGGCCTGCCGGCAGACTACCCGATGGTCGCGCCTAACTACGCGGCATCGCGCTCCGAGCTCGCCAAGTCGATCGGCCTCGGCCGCAAGGCCGAAGCCGAGCCGGAGAAGCCGGCAAAGGCCAGGAAAGTAAAGGCCCCCGCCTAAACGATCTTGGCCCTGTGCCAACGGTTAGAAGAAGCCTGCCAAGGAATCCACCTTGGCAGGCTTCCTGCTTTTGGCTTGGATAAGACAAGCGAATGCTGTTCGGGTGAGCCATGAACTATGCGAGGATGGTGATCGAGAAGGAAGCGCCGGAGGAATACGGCTACGACCGCATCCGCTTCAATCTCTCCGAAAGCTCGATCGCCGACCAGAAGCTTGCCGATATCGGCCTCTCGCTGCCCGACCTCACCTTGTTCTACGGCGAGCATCGCGGCGATAAGCAATTGCGCGCGCTGATCGCCGGGCAGGACAAAGCGCTATCCCCGGACGACGTGCTGGTTACCGCCGGCGCTGCCGGCGCGCTGTTCATCATTGCCACCTCGCTGCTTTCGGCCGATGACCATCTCGTCGTCGTGCGGCCGAACCATGCCACCAATATCGAGACGCCCAAGGCGATCGGCTGCGCGATCAGCTATGTCGATCTCGACTTCGACGAGGGCTTCGCCGTGGAGGTCGCGCGGGTCGCGGCGGCGGTGCGGCCGAACACCAGGCTGATCAGCGTCACCTGCCCGCACAACCCGACCGGCACGATGATGACCGGCGCCGATCTCGACGCGCTGGTCGCGCTTGCCGAAAGCCGCCGCTGCCGGCTTCTGGTCGACGAAACCTATCGCGATCTCTCCTACGGCGAGCGCCTGCCCTCCGCGGCATCGCTCAGTCCAAGCGCGATCAGCGTCTGTTCCCTTTCGAAAGCATTTGGCATTCCGGGCATCCGGATCGGCTGGCTGGTCAGCAAGGACCACGCTCTGCAAGAGACGTTCCTCGCCGCCAAGGAGCAGATCGGCATCTGCGGCAGTGTCATCGACGAGGCGATCGCACGCTCCATGCTCGAGCGGCGCGATGCCTTCCTAGCATCGTTGTTGCCGGAGATGGCCAAGCGCCGCGATATCGTCCAGGCTTGGATCGACGGCGAGCCGGTGGTCGACTGGGTGCGTCCGCAAGGCGGTGTGGTCGGCTTCCCGCGGCTGAATGTCGATGCAGGTTTCGACCTCGACCGGTTCTACGCGCGGCTCCTGGAAGAACACGGCACTTATGTCGGTCCCGGCCACTGGTTCGAGATGCCGAAGCGCTTCTTCCGCGTCGGCTTCGGCTGGCCGAAAGAGGCGGAATTGCGCGGCGGGTTGCAAGCGATTTCCGCCGCGCTGAGAGACTGAGCCTCCTTGACCGTGAACGATAATTCCGAAGTTCCTTCATCCCGCGCCGATTTTTTGCGCGCGCGACGAGGCGAACTGGGCTAAGGGTCTCCGGCCGGAACAGCGCCCACCGTGGAAGTGCCCCGCCGGCCGATGTCACAACGGGGCCCTCGAATCATGACCGCCGAAGCAACTTCACCTGAACAGCGCTACGCCGCCTTCCGGCACCGGCCGTATCTCAGCTACTGGACGGCGCGCTTCCTCACCACTTTCGCCACCCAGATCGTCTCAGTCGCCGTCGGCTGGCAGATCTACGACCTGACGCGCAATCCCTTCGACCTCGGCATCGTCGGCATCGTCCAGTTCCTGCCGTCGCTGCTCCTGGTGCTTGTCACCGGCGTCGTCGCCGACCGCTTCGGCCGCCGCCTGATCATGACATTGGCGTCGTTCGTCGAGGCCGGCTGTGCGCTCACTCTGTTGTTGCTGACGCTGCGCGGCCTTGGCGGCCCGCTGCCGATCTTCGTCGTGCTCGCCATGTTCGGCATCGCCCGCGCCTTCTACGGGCCGGCCTCGTCCTCGCTGGTCGCCAATCTGGTGCCGCCACAGGATTTCGCCAACGCCATTGCCTGGAATTCGTCCGCCTGGCAGACGGCAACCATCGTCGGCCCGGTCGCCGGCGGCCTGCTCTACGGCCTTTCGGCGGAGATCGCCTACGCTACTGCGGCGATCCTGATGCTTGTCGCCGCGCTGCTCGTCTTCACCATCCCCAAGCCCGCGCAGCAGACGGCTACCGACAAGCCGACGATGCAGACCCTGTTTGCCGGCTTTCGTTACATCTGGGGCGAGAAGATCGTGCTCGGCGCGATCTCGCTCGACCTGTTCGCGGTGCTGCTCTCCGGCGCCTCGGCGCTGCTGCCGGTCTATGCCCGCGACATTCTGGAGCTTGGGCCCTGGGGCCTCGGCCTGCTGCGCTCGGCGCCTGGCATCGGCGCCATCGCCGTAGCCGTCTGGCTCGCCGGCCATCCGATCCGCGACCATGCCGGCAAGATCATGCTCGGTTTCGTCGCCTTGTTCGGCGCCTTCACCGTCCTGTTCGGCGTCTCGACCATCACCTGGTTGTCGATCGTGGCGCTCGCCATGCTCGGAGCCACCGACATGTTCAGCGTCTATATCCGCGAGACGCTGATCCAGCTCTGGACGCCCGACGAGGTGCGCGGCCGCGTCAACGCCGTCAACCAGGTCTTCGTCGGCGCTTCCAACGAGGTTGGCGAGTTCCGCGCCGGCACCATGGCGGCGCTGATCGGCACCGTGCCGGCGGTGGTGATCGGCGGCATCGGCGCCATCGCGGTTGCCGGGATCTGGGCTTGGTTGTTCCCTGCGCTGCGGCAGGTGCGGCATTTGAATAGCAGGAACTAATTGCCAGCGCAGCAACTTGACGGCCGGACTAGAAGAGTGCAGCGGCTTCCCTCTGCAATTGCGGCAAAATCTATCCGACGGCCGGCTTGCCGAAGATCAGGCTCAAAAATTCGCCGAGCCAGCGCTTGAGGTGCATGTCCCAGATCAGCCGGCCGCCGAGATGATCGCGGCCGGGCTGCGCGCCCGGCAGCTCGAAGCGATGCGCGCCGCGCACCACCCAGCGCTGCATCATCACCCTGGTCAGTTCGCCATGGAACTGGATACCCCAGGCATTCTCGCCATACCGGAAAGCCTGGTTGGGATAGGTTTCGGCCGTGGCGAGCAGCGTCGCGTCCTTCGGCAGGGAAAAGCCCTCGCGGTGGAACTGGTAGACCATCTCCGGCCAGTGCAGCAGTTTCTTGCCGGCGTCGGTCGCCTTCAGCGGATACCAGCCGATCTCGACCAGTCCTTCGCCATGGCCCTCGACCCTGCCGCCAAGATGCCTGGCGAGCATTTGCGCGCCGAGGCAGATCCCAAGAAAAGGCCGGTTTTCCTTGAGCGGGATTTCGAGCCACTCGGTCTCACGCCGGACGAACTCGTCCTGGTCGTTGGCGCTCATCGGCCCGCCGAAGATCACCGCCCCGGCGTGGCCGTCCAAAGTGCAGGGAAGCTCTTCGCCAAGCGGCGGCCGGCGAATGTCGAGATCGAAACCTTCTTCCAGAAGCATATGGCCGACGCGGCCGGGGCTCGAAGTCTCCTGATGCAGCACGATCAGGATTTTTGGTCTCGGCCTGGGTCTGGGTGGCATGGAAGAAGAAAGGTCCAGCTATTCGTCGCTCGATGTGCCCCGCGCGCCCGGCGCTTCGGCCGCCGCCTTGCGGCGCGCCTCGATGCGGTCGTGGCGCTCGACACCGATCAGCTCGGCGACGCGCCAGACGGTGTTGTCCTCGAGCTCGTGCAGCTCGCCGTCGGCGTAGACGATCTCCCACATCAGGCCGATGAAGGCCTTGCGCGCCTCGGCATCCAGATGGCGCTTGAGCACGCTGGTGAAGGCATAGAGGTCGATCGCCTCGTTATCGGCACGCTCGCCGGCGGCGGCCAGCGCGTCGAGCTCGTCGCCGCTGATCGAATAGGTCTCGGCCAGGATCTCCTTGAAGCGCTCCCACTCGATATCCTGGCGCACGCCGTCGGCGTTCATCACGTGATAGAGCAGCGCCGAGGCCGCGACGCGCGGATCGTCCGCGCTTGGCTTGCTCGCGCCCGCAGCAGGCAAATCCCTCAGGAAGGACAATACGCGTTCGAACATCGATGCTTTTTCCCTGTCCGCCAAGCCGAGCCTCAAAACAAACGAAACCGGCGCGGCGATTTTTCCGCCTCGTCTTCCGGCGTGACGCCGGGATCATCCGGCAAGCGCGGCAACTCCGGCGCCTGCTCGACCACCGTGTCATCGGCGGCGGCGACCGCGGTTTCCCTCTCGATGCCGTTCGGCGCCTCGGCGGCCGCCTTCTCGGCCGAACTATCGGGCTCAAGGTCGATCGCTCTCTCGTCAGCCGGCAAAGCGGGCGCCGATGCAGCGATCGCGGGAACCGCCTCCTCAACCGCGCTGTCGATTAGTTGCCCGAGCCGCTCCATCGGCGCGCGCCAAGTGAACGCGTCGAGCTTGCCGGTGATCGGCGATACCGGCGCCCAGCGCTCCGAGACGACACCGTCCGCCACCCAGGCCGGATCGCGCGGCGCGCGCACAGCCTTGGACAGCAGTTGCCGCACCTTGCCCTGGTCGCCGCTTTCGGCCTCCTCGATGTCGGCCAGCAACAGATAGGCGCCTTCGCGGCGATCCATGCGGATTGCGGATTCCGCCTCGCGCCTGGCGGTGGCGAAATCCTGCGCGTCGAGCGCGGCGCGCGCCACCGCCATCGACGATTCGGCATGGTTCTTCTTCAATTCCTGCAGCTTTTTCGCCCGGTTGAGGCGATCGAGCACGGCATCGCCCGGCCTCGCATGGATGTAGAGCTCGGCAATATCCGGATGCGGTTCGGCCCGCCAAGCGATCTCCAGGATCTTGGAACCCTTGCGCACATCGTTGTGCTTAATCAGCAGGTTGGCCGCGATCACCGCGGCCGGCGCGAAATCGGGCGCCAGCTTGTTGGCTTCGAGCGCCGCGGTCCGGGCAGCGTTCGGATCGCTGTCGACCAGCGCCTGCGCCTTGGCAGTGAGCAGCACGGCGCGGCGGCGGTTGGCGGCATCGCGTTCGATTTGCCTTGTCGATTTCTGCGCCTCGACCAGCTTCAACGCGCCGTCCCAGTCGCCGCGCTCGGTCAGCTCTTCAAGCGTCGATTCCGCCGCCCAGGCAAGCTGCGGTGCCACAGCTGCGGCACGACCGGCATAGTGGCGCGCGGCGTTGCGGTCGCCCAGTCGCTCAGCTTCGAGATAGAGCCCGCGCAGGCCGAGCAGCCGCATCTCCGGATCATCGAGCATGCGCTCGAACTTTTCCCGCGCACCGTCATGGTCGCCTTCGAGCAGCGAGGCCTGCGCATCGAGCAGGTTGATCAGCGGCTCTTGGTCGGAACTGATCAACTTGGCCGCCTCCTTGGTCTTCTTGCGCGCCAGCGCGCCGTCGCCGGCGCCGGCCGCGATCATCCCCGTCGACAGCGCCTGGTAGCCGCGGTCGCGGCGGCGCACCCGGACATAGCGCGAGATCGCATAAGGGCTGTTCCACAGCGACTTGATCAGCCACCAGACGATCATCACCGCTGCGACCACGGCGACGATCGCCACCGCCGCCACCATCAGCGTGACCTGGTACTGGTAACCGTTGAAGGTGACGATCATCTCGCCCGGACGGTCGGCCAGCCAGGCAAAGCCGAGCCCCAGCGCGAAGACGACGGCGAGGAAGGCGAGGATGCGGATCATTTGACGGTCCTCATGCCTTGGTCGCGCCGGCAATCAGCGCTTCGATCTGCTTTTCGACCTCGAGCCGCGCCTTCAGTTTGCCGGCGAAATCGGCGCCGGCCGCCTTCGACGCATCGGGCAGGGTATCGTATTCGGCGAGAGCCTTGGCATAGTCGCCCTGGCTGACTGCCACTTCAATGCGCGCGACCGTTTCCGGCACGCCCTTGCCTTCGACGGCGCCGACCGGCCGCACCTGCACCAGCGATTTCGCGCTCGACACCAGGCTTTGGAAGAAGCCGGCATTCTGGTCGACCGGCGTTGCCGCTTCGACCATGGCGTTGGCGGCGGCTTCGGCCTCGGAAGCGATGGTGGCTCGCGTGGGCACGCCTTTTTCCGCATAGCCGCGCAGAACGCCAAGCTCCGGCGCGTTGGGCGCAATCGCGGCGAACGTGTCGAGCTCGGTCGCAAACGGCGCGCCGCGATCGAGCGCCGCCTTCAGCGCCGAAGCGGCGATCGCCAACGCGATCTTCGGCTGCGAGGCCTGCGCCTCGACCTTGCCGGAGAGCTGCTGCACCGACTGTTCCAGCGCCGCGATCCGGCTGTCCGCCGCCTTCGCCGCGTCGCCCGCCGATTTCACAAGCGCGTCGAGCCCGGCGAGCCTCTCGTTGAGCGGGGCGAGATCGACCGGTGCAGCATTTCCGGCCTTCTGCAGGTCGGCGACCGACGTCTCGACCTGGCCGACCTTGTCGGTGAGCGCCTTGAGCGCGGCGCCGTCGTCGCCCTGGCCGGGCGAGGATTTCAGCGCCGCGACGTCCGACTTCACCTGGTCGAGCGCCGAGGACAGGCCGTCGACCTTGGCCGAAGCGCCGGTATCGGCCGTCTCCTTGAGAGCCGCGATTTGGCTTCTCAGCGAAGCGATCTCGCCGGTGACGCCGTCGGGCGAGGGCCCGCCGACCGAAGTCGGAGACCCGAGCAGCCCTACCGCTTGCAGAAGACCGGCGCCGGCAAGCGCGACAACGCCGCCGATCACGCCGGCGGCAATCATGTTGACGCCTGAGCGCCTGGCGGCCGGGAAGTCGCGATCGTCGCTTCGGGTTTCGCTCGGCTTCGCCGTCGAGGCGGCAGAACTGGTCTTGGCTGCCGACGCATCCTCGAAACTGTAGCCGAAGCTTTTTGGTTCGCTCTTCGGAGCCTCATCAGTGCCCGGATAGGATGCTTCCGCCCCATCCTTGTTGGTTCCAGCCTGGTCAGCTCCGCCCTGCGCCGCGTCGGTGTGTTCCCACGGCTCGATGTCGGCCTGTTCGGCATGGATCGGCTCTTCGGGAGCTTCCGGCTGCGAAGCAGCAGCCCCTTCCTCTGCCTTCGCCTCGTCGGTTCGTTCCGTGTTGGTATCGGTATTGGCGGCATCCTCGTCAGTGATTCGCGAGACGGCGCCGGGTTCGAGTTCGATGGTCACCGGCTCGCGGCGGCTCTTCGAATGTCGCACCTTAGGCGTCTTGACCATGCTTGGGCTCCGCAAATTGGCTTGAGGATGGTTCAAAGAGTCTAGAGCTCAAGGATGCTCTACCACATCACCAAGCGGTGAAAAGGGGCGGTGTGATGACGCGGCTCAGCCCGGTAGCGACAAAAGCTGGAACAGCGCGTCCTCGTCGGGTTGAGAGGCAATTCGAACCTTTTGCCCGCCAACCCCGTCCAATGCGTTGGCGATTCGCGCGGAAAGGGCCAAAAACTCCGCCCGTTCAAAGAGATGCCGCAGTGCTGGGCGCATGGCCAGGCCAATCATCACGGGTGCCGCCTTGGCCGAATAGAGCAGCACTGCCTCGACCGGCGTGCCCGACAATCGGGCAACGACGGCATCGTCGCCATAATCGAATTCGATGGTGTCGTAGGTCTCGACAGGCCGGACACGCACCCGGGCTGCCGCCAGCCGTTCTTCGAAGACGGGAAAGCGCGCCCGGCCACAAAGATAAACCATCTCCTTGCCCGTAAGTTCGGCGGTTATCTGGCCGGCCAGTGCTTCGGCATCGCCTGGGCCTTCAAAGACGGACGTAAATCCAGCCGCACGGCAGGCTTCCGCCGTCCTTTTGCCAACCGCATGGCAAGGCAGGGCGGCAAGCGCAGCGACCAGTTCCTTGGGCGCATAGCGGACAGCATTGGCGCTGGTAACGGCAACCGCGGCAGCGGCGGGAAGGACGCGTGCCTCGACCGGCAGCGCCGCCGTTTTTGTCAGTGGCAGCAGGACGGGCTGGAACCCCTGGGCTTCAAGGCGCCGGGCCGTGCGGGAGGCGCCCGGTTCCGGCCTCGTCACCAGGACGCGGACCATATCAGGCCCAGCCGTCGAAGAATTTTGCGCCGGCCTCGGCGCGAACGGCCCGCGCGGCTTCCACGCCGGTATTCGCCGCGTCCCGGGCCGGGCCATTCAATCTGACCTCATGCGACTCGGTGCCGTCGGGCGAGATGATCAGCCCGGCGAAAGACAGGTATTCGTCCGAGACGATCGCATGGCCGGCGATCGGCGTGCGGCAGGAGCCGTCGAGCGCAGCAAGAAAAGCGCGCTCACAAGCCAGCGCCTGGCCGGTTGGCATGTCGTGAATAGCCGCCAACATATTTTCGACCACGCCGTCGCCGATGCGGCTTTCGATGCCGATCGCCCCCTGCCCCGGCGCCGGCGGAAAGACATCCAGCGGCATCAGATCGGTAATCACGCTCTCGAGCCCGAGCCGCTTCAGCCCGGCATAGGCGAGGATGGTGCCTTCGGCCACGCCCTCATCCAGCTTGCGCAGCCTGGTCTGCACATTGCCGCGGAACATCACCACATTGAGGTCCGGCCGCATCCGGCGGAGCAGCGCCTGGCGCCGGAGCGACGACGAGCCGAGCGTCGCGCCATGCGGCAGATCGGCGATCCGCTTCGCGGTCTTGCCGATGAAGGCGTCGCGCGCGTCCTCGCGCGGCAGGAAGACGGAAAGCTCCAGCCCGTTGGGCAGCACCGTCGGCATGTCCTTCGAGGAATGCACGGCGATATCGATGCGGCGGTCGAGCAGCGCTTCCTCGATCTCCTTGGTGAACAGGCCCTTGCCGCCCGCTTCCGACAACGGCCGGTCCTGAATGCGGTCGCCGCTGGTTGAGATCGGCACAATTTCGAAGGCCTGCTCGGGCAGGCCATGCGCCTGCATGAGCCGCGCCCGCGTCTCATGCGCCTGGGCGAGCGCCAGCGGGCTGCCGCGTGTTCCGATTTTCAAGGTTGTTTGCATGGCGCGCGGTCCGTGATAACCCCCGAGGTGATTTCGAGGTCTGCCGAGATTCAGGTCAGGCCGAGCCGAAAAAGGCGGATTTCGAGAACCGGAGCGGAGCGTACTTTTGGGTACGTGAGCGCCGGAAGCGCAGAAAACCGCCATTCGCAGGCCGGCACCACCTGACTATCGACAGACCTCCTATATAGGAAAGGTCGGAGACACAATCTTCGAGGACAGCGACGAATTGATCCGCGTTCTGGGCATTGAGACAAGCTGCGATGAGACGGCGGCCAGCGTGGTGGCGCTGGACGGCGACTCCGCGCCCGAAATCCTCTCCAATGTCGTCTTGAGCCAGATCGAGGAGCATGCCGCCTTCGGCGGCGTCGTCCCCGAGATTGCCGCGCGCGCCCATGTCGAGGCGCTGGATGGGATCGTCGAGGCAGCGCTGACCGATTCGGCCGTATCGCTCGATGAGGTCGACGCCGTCGCCGCGACTGCCGGGCCGGGGCTGGTCGGCGGGCTGATCGTTGGTCTGATGACCGCCAAGGCGATCGCCGCCGCCGCGAACAAGCCGCTGATCGCCATCAACCACCTCGAAGGTCACGCGCTGACCGCCCGGCTGACCGACGGGCTCGACTTTCCCTATCTGCTCTTGCTGGTCTCCGGCGGCCACACCCAGATCGTCGCGGTGCGCGGCGTCGGCGACTACCAGCGCTGGGCAACGACCATCGACGATGCGCTGGGCGAAGCCTTCGACAAGACGGCCAAGATGCTTGGCCTGCCTTATCCGGGCGGGCCGAATGTAGAAAAGGCCGCGGCCGGCGGCGATGCGAGCCGCTTTGCCTTCCCGCGTCCGATGAAAGGCTCGGCGCAGCCGGATTTCTCCTTCTCCGGCCTGAAGACCGCTGTGCGCCAGGCGGCAACGGCGATCGCGCCGCTCAGCGACCAGGACGTCGCCGACATATGCGCCGCCTTCCAGGCGGCGGTAGCCGATGCGCTGGGCGACCGTGTCGCGCGGGCGCTCGCCCGTTTCCGCAAGGAATTTCCCGAGACGGCAAAGCCTGCGCTGGTCGTCGCCGGCGGCGTCGCCGCCAACCGCACGATCAAGGCAACGTTGGAGGCGCGCTGTTCCAAGGCCGGCTTTGCATTCGTCGCGCCGCCGCAAAAGCTTTGCACCGACAATGCCGCGATGATCGCGTGGGCCGGCATCGAGCGGCTGCGCGCCGGGATGGCCGACGCGAGCGCCGCCGACTTCGTGCCGCGCTCGCGCTGGCCGCTGGACAGTGTTTCCGCCCCCTTGGTCGGCTCGGGCCGTCGCGGGGCAAAGGCATGACTGACGCGGTCACGAACGGCGCACAAACCAAGGCGCCCAGCGGCTGGCGTGTAGCAGTGCTTGGCGGCGGCGCCTGGGGCACGGCGTTGGCGCTTGCCATGCTGCGCGCCGGCCATTTTGTCCGCCTCTATGCCCGCGATCCCGACACCGTCGACGCGATCGACCGTGGCGAAAACCCGCACTATCTGCCCGGCATCGCGATCGAGCCCGGCATCGTCGCCACCAGCGATATCGCTGCTGCGCTCGACGGTGCGAATTGCGTGCTGGCGGTAACGCCCGCCCAATCGCTGCGCGCGGTGCTGACCGCCGCCGCCGGCCATGTGCCATCCGGCGTGCCGCTGGTCCTTTGCGCCAAGGGGATCGAGCGCGACACCGGCGCGCTGCTGTCCTCGATCGTCGAGGAAAACCTGCCCGACAATCCGGTCGCAGCACTTTCCGGCCCGAGCTTCGCCAGCGATGTCGCGCGCGGCCTGCCGACGGCCGTGGTGGTGGCCGGCCGCGACGGAGAACTGGCGGCCGATCTCGCTGCCCGCTTCTCGGCCGAGAACCTGCGCTGCTATTCCAGCGACGATCTCATCGGCGTCGAGATCGGCGGCGCGCTGAAGAACGTCTTCGCCATTGCTGCCGGCGCCGTCACCGGAGCCAAGCTTGGTGCCAGCGCCCAGGCCGCCATGGTGACGCGAGGCTTCGTCGAGCTGCGCCGCATCGGCGCCGCGTTCGGCGCCAGGCCGGAAACGCTGATGGGGCTCTCCGGCCTCGGCGACCTGCTGCTCACCTGTTCCTCGGCGCAGTCGCGCAACTTCGCCTACGGCCTGGCGCTCGGCCAAGGCAAGGAGCTCACCGGCCTGCCGCTCGCCGAAGGCGTGCCGACGGCCGCCATTGCCGCCCGCATAGCCGCCGAGCGCGGCATCGAGGCGCCGATCATTGCAGCTGTCGCCGCCATCCTCGATGGCAAGGTGACCATCGGCCAGGCGGTGACGGCGCTGATGACGCGGCCGCTCAAAACCGAAACCGACATTTGAAGCCTCGGAGTTGAAACATGCTGTTTGCATTGATTTGCAAGGACAAGCCCGGCAGCTTGCAGCTGCGCGCCGACACAAGGCCGGCGCATGCGGCGTTCCTGGAAGGGCTGATCAGCGAAGGAAGACTTGCCTTCGCAGGTCCCTTCCTCGACGCTGCCGGAAAGCCTGACGGAAGCCTGGTGATGATTGAGGCGCCCGACATGGCCGGCGCGCAAGCCCTGGCGGCCGCCGACCCTTATGCCAAGGCTGGCCTGTTCGAAAGCGTCGAAATCCGTCCATGGAATTGGGTCTTCCAGAAGCCCGCCGCCGCGTGACCGGTCGCTGGCGCTCCCGCTCCCCGCGAGAACGGGGAAAGGATAAGGAAGAGCGCCAACGCTTCAATCGTGGCGAACCGACAATCAAGGGGACAACTGAGATGAACTACTGGCTGTTCAAGTCCGAACCTTCGGTCTTTTCCTTCGAGGCGCTGAAGGCGAAGGGCAAGGCCGGCACGCAGTGGGACGGCGTGCGCAACTACGCCGCGCGCAACAACATGAAGGCCATGCAGATCGGCGATCTCGGTTTTTTCTACCATTCCAATGAAGGCCTCGACATCGTCGGCATCGCCGAGGTCTGCGCGCTCGCCCACCCCGACTCCACCACGGACGATCCACGCTGGGAATGCGTCGACATCCGCGCCCGCAAAGACGTGCCGAAGCCGGTGACGCTGGAACAGGTCAAGGCCAATCCGAAGCTGGCCGACATGGCGCTGGTGCGGCTTGGCCGGCTTTCCGTGCAGCCGGTGACGCCGGCAGAGTGGAAAGAAGTCTGCCGCATGGCCGGCCTCGACCCGGCGCCGTGACCAGACTCACCCCCAAAAACGCAAGGACATTCATCCTCGACAATACGGCGCTGATGGCGCCGCCGCACGTGCCGGAAGTGCTGCTGCACCTGGCTGACGAGGCACACGACCTGTGGCTGCGCACCGAGGAGGAGCTGGCCGAGATCGGCCTGCCGCCGCCCTTCTGGGCTTTCGCCTGGGCCGGCGGCCAGGGCCTTGCCCGCTATGTGCTCGACCATCCGGCGACGGTGCAGGGCAAACGCGTGCTCGACTTCGCTTCCGGCTCCGGCATGGTCGCCATCGCTGCCTCAAAGGCCGGCGCGGCTGAAGTGAACGCGGCCGATATCGATCCCTTTTGCGCGACGGTCATCACCCTCAACCTCGAAGCCAATGGCGTGAAGGCCGATTTCCTGGATGCGGACTGCATCGGCACGGATGACGGCTGGGACGTCGTCTTGGCCGGCGATGTCTTCTACGACAAGCCTTTGGCGGAGAGGCTGACGCCGTGGTTCACGAGCCTCAAGGCGCGCGGCGCCGACGTCCTCGTCGGCGATCCCGGGCGCGCCTATCTGCCGAAGACCGGACTGCAATCGCTCGCCGTCTACCAGGTGCCGGTGACGCGCGTGCTGGAGGATGCCGAGGTCAAGCGCACGACCGTGTGGCGATGGGTTTCCGCCGCTTCGGCTTGACGCAGCCGGCGAACAGGGATTCCATCGCTCATCGTTCGGGAGGGGATTCTATGGATTTCTCAACGGTGAACTGGCTGGCAGTGATCGCCGCAGCCGTCGTGGCGTGGCTGTTCGGTGCCGCCTGGTACATGGGCCTGAGCAGGCCCTGGCTGAAGGCGGCAAAGCTCGATCCGGCGACGATGAAGCGCTCGGCCGTTCCGTTCATCGTCAGCTTCGTCGCCGAGCTCGTCATGGCGCTGGTCATGACCCTGGTGGTCGGCGCGATGACCGGCGGCGAGCCCAACCCGCTCGCCGGCGTGATCTTCGGCTTTGTGCTCTGGTTTGGCTTCGTCGCCACCACGTTGTCGGTCAACCACCGCTATCAGGGCTTCGGCTGGGAGCTCACGCTGATCGATGCCGGCCATTGGCTCGGCGTGCTGCTCATCATCGGCGCCGTGATCGGTTGGTTCGGCGCGCCGGCCGCGCCGGCAGGCTAGAGCATTTCCAGGAAAAGTGTGAAACGGTTTCCGTCGGAATTGCGCCCAATAAACAGAGAGAGCGGTCCGGAGCGCCGCTACCCCGCGTCTGCGTCTTTCGTGACTTCGTCGAGAAGCCATTCGCGGAAGGCGACGATGCGCGCGTCGTCCTTCATCGCTTCCGGATAAACCAGGAAATAGGCGAACTCCGGCGCGACCTTGATGCCGAGTTCGAAGGGCCGGATCAGCCGCCCTTGCGAAAGGTCGTTGGCCACCATGGCGAAGTCGGCAAGCGCCACCGCATTGCCGTCGAGCGCCGCCTGCGCGGCATCGGTCGAGGACCCGAAGACAAGGGTGCGGCTGTCGTCGAAATCTTCGACCCCTGCCGCGTGCATCCACATGCTCCAGTTCGGCCAAGTGACGCCCTGCCGGGACCATTCGATATGCGCCAGCGTATGGTGGAAGAGATCGCGCGGCTCCTTCAGCGGCGGGCCTGAGGCGAGCAGCGCCGGGCTGCAGACGGGGATGATGATGTTCTCGAACAGCCGGTGCGCGCAGAGCCCGGGATATTTGCCGCTGCCGAAACGAATGCCGATATCGACATCGTCCCGCTCGAAATCCCTGACTTCATAGGTAATGTCGAAGCGCAACTCGACGCCAGGCTTTTGCCGGCGGAAACCGTCGACGCGCCGCATCAGCCACTTGGTTGCGAACTGCGCGTCGAGCGTCACTTTCAGCAGCGCCGTGCCTCTCGCCATCTTGCGCGCGCGGGTAACGGCGCGGCCAAGCAGGTCGAGCGCATCGACCGAGGCTTCGAACAGAACGTTCCCCGCTTCGGTTAGCCGCATGGTGCGGCTGGTGCGCGTGAACAGCACGAGGTCGAGCTGATCCTCTATTTCCTTGATCTGGTGGCTGACCGCCGCCGGCGTCAGGCCAAGCTCGTCCGCGGCACGGGTGAAATTGAGGTGCCTCGCCGCTGCCTCGAACGTCCTCAACGCACGCGTTCCGGGCAGCAAGCGGGCCATCTCAATCTCCAAAAAAAACTTGATGATCAGACAAGAACTACTCGTTTCCCGTTTGTTTTTCAATCCGGCAAGATGGCCGCATCGATAAACCATCAAACCGGATTTGATATCCGGAGAACACGGATAGCGCCATGACCGAGATCGTCCTGAAGTCTCACGCCGTCCAGAAATCCGACTCCGGCATCACGCTTTGGCTGCGTTCGGCATTCGAGTGGCTGCGCCAGGCCGGGGTCGCCGCTCGGCTTCCCGACGAATCCGTCGAGGATCTCTCCGACCGTCAGCTGCGCGACATCGGCGTCGAGCGCAGGGACGTCGCAAAGGCGATGAACCGGGAGCTTGGCCGGATCGGATTGCTGGATACCGGCTGGCAGCAGCCTAAGCGGCACTGAGGGAATAGGGGAGTAGGCAGAGAATCTCGCTTCGGTGGACGTGCGTCCTCCGTGACATATCCTACTCCCCTACCCCCTACTCCCTACTCCCTACCTCACCACCTTCACCACCGTCCGGTCCGACAGCAGCGGCAGCAGCCTCGCCATGGTGCGCGCCGTCACCGCGACGCAGCCTTGCGTCGGCGTGAAGCCGGGACGCGCCAGATGGAAGAAGATCGCGCTGCCGCACCCGCGCCGGCGCGGCGCGATGTTCCAGTCCAGCACCAGGCACACATCGTAGAGCCGGTCGGCGCGCCGCATCCGTTCATGGCTGGCGCCGTAAGGGATCTTCACCGGCCGGTTGTAGTTGCGGTCGTCCGGCACCTCGCACCAGCCGAGATCCGGGCCGATCGGCGCCATCGCCAGCCCCGTCCGGCGGCCGCCGGGAAACTGGTCGTTGCGGAAATAGCCTGACAATATCCGCATCGCAGCCAGTGGCGTCGCGCCGTCGCCCTCGCGCTTGCTGGCGGAAATGCCGCCGCGCCCGAGGGCGCAGCGAAACACCGTTTTGCCAGCTTGCAGCAATCCCTGCGCAGGGTTGCCGGGCCTCGCACGCACAACCAGGACATGCAGCCCTTTCGGCAAAAATTCGCCTGCCGCATTGCGCGCGCGTTTTTTCTTGTATGATTGTCTCACGGAACAAATCACTGTGAACGACTGTTGCGCCGGTGAGCTTCCGCATAAATGGGGGGAGGTCAACTGAATATTCTTTTTAAAACAACGGATTGATCATGACATCACGCACCATTCTGATCGTTGACGACGACGACGACCTGCGAGCCACCCTCGTCGAGCAACTGGCGCTTTACGAGGAATTCGACGTCCAGCAGGAAGCCACTGCCGCAAAAGGCGTCGCCACGGCGCGCGGCGGCCTTGTCGATCTGCTCATCATGGACGTCGGCCTGCCAGACATGGACGGTCGCGAGGCGGTGAAGATCCTGCGCAAGGGCGGCTATAAGGCCCCGATCATCATGCTGACCGGCCACGACACCGATTCCGACACGATCCTGGGGCTCGAGGCCGGCGCCAACGATTACGTCACCAAGCCTTTCCGCTTCGCGGTGCTCTTGGCGCGCATCCGTGCGCAGTTGCGCCAGCACGAGCAGAGCGAGGACGCCACCTTCTCGGTCGGCCCCTACACCTTCAAGCCCAGCCAGAAGCTTTTGATCGATCCGCGCGGCGCCAAGGTGCGGCTGACCGAAAAGGAAGCCTCGATCATCAAATATCTCTATCGCGCCGACCAGAAGGTGGTAACGCGCGACGTGCTCTTGGAAGAAGTGTGGGGTTACAATTCCGGCGTCACCACCCACACGCTGGAAACCCATGTCTACCGGCTGCGCCAGAAGATTGAGCGCGATCCTTCCAATGCCGAAATTCTTGTGACAGAAAGCGGCGGCTACAAGCTGGTTCCTTAAACATTTCATGATCTAGAGCAATTCCAGGAAAAGTGTGAAAGCGGTTTTCCGATCGGAATTGCGTCGAACCAAACAGATAGGCGGTCGGGCGGGACTGCCTCGGGTACGATCCTGATGCTGGAGGGTGATGGATCGGCTCGCTGCACGCATCGCACGACGCGTGATTGAAAGTTGGAGTGCGCGCTCCCGCAAGGAGGCGGCGCTCCAAAGGAGGGACTGGACTGACCGCTCGGGGACACAGCTAGCATGGCGCTGGATGACGACATCCGCATCCTGTCCGCCGTGAAGCTTTTTCAGGGCTTCACGCAGGAACAGTTGCGCCTGCTGGCCTTCGGCGCCGAGACCACTTTTCTGCAGGCCGACCACAAGCTCTACCGCGAGGATGACGTGGCCGACTCGGCCTATATCGTCGTCAGCGGGCGCATAATCCTCTATCGCGAGCACGGCAGTGGCGAACGCGTCCCGATCGGCACGGCCGGCCCCGGCGCCATGCTCAGCGAACTGGCCCTTATCGCCGACACAAACCGGCTGACCAGCGCCTCGGCCGTGATCGATTCGGAGGTGATCCGCTTGAGCCGCAAGATGTTCCGCCGCATCTTGGAGGAGTATCCGGAGCTGGCGGTGCAGCTGCACGAGCGCATCCTGGAGGAATTCCAAGAGATGATCGCCCGCATCGAGGAGCTCGCGCCACGGTTTACGGAATAGACGCGCCGCAGCGCCTCTGCCGATTGATAGCGCTCAATCCAATTCAAACTTCGCGATGACCGGCACATGGTCCGACGGCTTCTCCCAGCCGCGCGCCGCCTTGACAATCTCGTAACCGGCAAAGCTCGGCACCAGATTGGCGGACGACCAGATATGGTCGAGCCGCCGGCCGCGGTCCGATGCTTGCCAGTCCTTCGCGCGGTAGCTCCACCAGGTGTAGAGCTTTTGCTCGGCCGGCACGTTGAGCCGCATCAGGTCAACCCAGCCGCCGGCCCGCCGCATCGCCTCGAAGTTTTCGGTTTCGACCGGCGTGTGGCTGACGACGTTGAGCAATTGCTTGTGCGACCACACGTCATGCTCCTGCGGCGCGATGTTGAGGTCGCCCACCAGGATCGAGGCATCGTCCCGGCTCGCCGGCACGCTGTTCATCTCATAGACGAAATCGAGCTTGTGGCGGAATTTCCGGTTGATCTCCGGGTCCGGCTCATCGCCGCCGGCCGGAACGTAGAAATTGTGCAGTAGAATCGACCTGCCGCCGGCCTGGACCCTGACCGAGAGATGCCGGCTGTCGTCGATCTCGCAGAAACGCCGCTTCTCGACCAGCTCGATCGGCCGGCGCGCCACCGTCGCCACGCCGTGATAGCCTTTCTGGCCGTGGAACAGGATGTGCTGGTATCCCGCCTTGCGGAAAGCCTTTTCCGGAAACAGCTCGTCCGGGACCTTGGTTTCCTGCAGGCAGAGCACGTCCGGCGCCTGCTCCTTGAGCAGCCGCTCGACGATCGGCATGCGCAGACGCACCGAGTTGATGTTCCAGGTGGCTATGGTGAAGGGCATTCAGGCAGGTCCGGCAAAAGATCGCCGATCTACTGCCAGCCACGCGCCATAAAGACAAGCCGGCCCGCGCTGCAAGCCGGCCCTGCCCTGAATATGGGCGGACCTACCGCGTCTTGGTATTGAGCTCGCGGTTCGCCGTATAGTCGATGGCGAAGGTGCCGTCCGGAATGGAGACGCCTTCCTTGACGTTGAAGATCATCACCGTCGTGTCCTTGCCCTGCGCGTCGGTGATCGTCCACTGGCGCAGTTCATAGGTCTTCGGATCGAACATCATGGTGATCTTGGCGTTGCCGAACACCGACTTGTCGGAGAGTTGGATGGTGGTGAGGTCGTCTTCTTCCTTGACGGCCTTCACGCGCCCGCCGGACAGATCGATCCGGTCGTCGAGCAAAAGCTTCAAGGGCGTCTTCGACAGCGGATAGAGGTCGGAGGTGTTCAGCTTCTTGTTGAGGATGACGACCGACTTGCCGTCCGAGATCACCCGGAAATTCGACGATCCGTCATAGTTGAAACGGATTTTGCCGGGACGTTCGAGGAAGAACTTGCCGCCGGTCTGCTCGCCCTTCGGGCCGAACTGCACGAATTCGCCGCTCATCGATTTGACCGAGGAAAAATGGTCGGCGATCTTTTGCGCCGCCGGCGGAACCGCGGCCTGAGCCAAGGCCAGAAGTTGGAAGCCCGGCACGACATTGATGGCGGCGGCGCCCGCAAGCACCAGGCCAAGGCCGAGCAGCTGTCGGCGGGTCGGAGCGAAATCTGTCTGGGTCTTCATGCCGGTCACTTCCTGTGATTTGCCTTGGTCGCAGTCTCTGGACCGCCAGTTGGGCCTAAGTTTGGCGGGTCGCACGGCGCTTGGTCGCATCAACGCGCCAGAGGGTTCAAAGTTGCCGGCCGCCTCCCGTGGACGTCGCCGGGCTAGAACTTATCGTCCTCGGTGGGAACGAGAATCTCGCGTTTGCCGGCGTGGTTGGCCGGGCCGACGATGCCTTCCTTCTCCATCTTTTCGATGATTGACGCCGCGCGGTTGTAGCCGATGCCCAGCCGGCGCTGGATGTAGCTGGTCGAGGCCTTGCCGTCGCGCAGCACCACGGCCACCGCCTGATCGTAGGGATCATCGGAATCCTCGAAATTGCCGCCCCCACCGCCGCCGCCGGAACCGCCCCGGCCCGAGGCGCCGTCCTCGTCGTCTTCCTCGTCATCCTCGGTGATGGCGTCGAGATACTCCGGCACGCCCTGCAGTTTGAGATGGCCGACGATCCGTTCGACCTCGTCGTCCGAGACGAAGGGACCGTGGACACGCTGGATGCGGCCGCCGCCCGCCATGTAGAGCATGTCGCCCATGCCGAGCAGCTGCTCGGCGCCCTGCTCGCCCAGGATCGTGCGGCTGTCGATCTTCGACGTTACCTGGAAGGAGATGCGGGTGGGGAAATTGGCTTTGATGGTGCCGGTGATGACGTCGACCGACGGGCGCTGCGTCGCCATGATGACGTGGATGCCGGCGGCGCGCGCCATCTGCGCCAGGCGCTGCACCGCGCCTTCGATGTCCTTGCCGGCCACCATCATCAGGTCGGCCATTTCGTCGATGATGACGACGATATAGGGCATCGGCTCGAGGTCGAGATCCTCCGTCTCGTAGATCGCCTCGCCGGTCTGGCGGTCGAAGCCGGTCTGCACGGTGCGCGAGATTTTCTCGCCCTTCTTCTCGGCCTGGCTGACGCGTGCATTGAAGCCGTCGATATTGCGCACGCCGACCTTGGACATCTTGCGGTAGCGGTCCTCCATCTCGCGCACCGTCCATTTCAGCGCCACCACGGCCTTCTTCGGATCGGTGACGACGGGCGTGAGCAGATGCGGGATGCCGTCATAGACCGAGAGCTCGAGCATCTTCGGATCGATCATGATCAGCCGGCATTCCTGCGGGGTGAGCCGGTAGAGCAGCGACAGGATCATCGTGTTGATGGCGACCGACTTGCCTGAGCCGGTGGTGCCGGCGACCAGCACATGCGGCATCTTGGCGATGTCGACGATGACCGCCTCGCCGTTGATGGTCTTGCCGAGCGCCAAGGCGAGCTTCGCCTTGGTGGTTTCGAAGTCGCGGCTCGCCATGATCTCGCGCAGATAGACCGTCTCGCGCTTGGCATTCGGCAGTTCGATGCCGATCGCGTTGCGGCCGGGCACGACGGCGACGCGGCAGGCGATCGCGCTCATCGAGCGGGCGATGTCGTCGGAAAGGCCGATGACGCGCGAGGATTTGATACCGGGCGCAGGTTCCAGCTCATAGAGGGTGACGACCGGACCCGGGCGGACATGGATGATCTCGCCCTTGACGCCGAAATCCTCGAGCACGCCTTCGAGCAGCCTTGCGTTCTGCTCCAGCGCGTCCTTCGACAGGCTAGGGTCTTTCGCCACGTTCTTCGGTTCGGACAGGAAATGCAGCGACGGCATCTCGAACGTGCCGGAGCCGATGAGCGAGGTCTGCGCCTCGCGCTGAACGCGTGCGCCTTGCACCGGGCGCGGCGCAGGCGCCTCCACGCGCGTCGCCGCGTCCGAGCGGAAGTTGCGCACATTGGCGCGGCGCTGGACCGGCTCTTCGTCGTCGAAGTCGTCGAGATCGGCCTCTTCGTCGTCGAAGTCATTGTCGTCCACCGGATCGACCGAAGCGCTGCGGTCGTTGACCATTGCGGCGAAGAATTCCGGCTCGACACGGGCGCGGCCGCCGGGGCTCATCCTGGATTCCGCGTACTCGGCCGATTCGACCCGTTCGGCGGCGCGGCGCCAGGCGCTGGCCCGCGGCTCCATCTGAGGCTCAAACTCGTCACGCTCCTGCCTGCGGCGCGCGGCACGCCGATGCATCCATGCACGGAAGGACAGCCACCAATGGGTGATGGCGCCGAGCGCAAGAATGCCTTCGTCGCCCTCGTCTTCATCCTCATCGAAGAGCAGATCGTCCTGCTCGCGCGGCTCCGGCTCGGCGGCGCGCTCCATGACGGCAAAGCCGTTCTTGCGCGCGATCAGCGCCGAGCCATAGGCGAACAGCCAGAGCGCCGGTGTGGCGAGCACAACGGCGATGACGGTGGCGAAGAGGCCCTTCGGATAGCCGCCGACGGCGATGCCCGGGATCTTCAGCACCATATCGCCGAACACACCGCCAAGACCGGTCGGCAGCGGCCAGGTGTTGGGCGGCGTCACGCAACCGACGATCGACGCGGCAAGCAGCGCGAAGCCGAACCAAGCAAGCCCGCGCTTGCCCAGCCTGTCGACGCCGCGGGCGGAGAAGAGCAGAAAACCCCAGATCACCGCCGGCACCAGTCCGGCGACGGCGGCAAGGCCGAAGAACTGCATGGCAAGGTCGGAAAACACCGCGCCCGCATAGCCCATGGCGTTGGTGACGAGATTGTTGGTGGCGTGCGAGAAGCTCGGATCGGCGACGTTCCAGGTAGCGAGGCTGGCGACGCCGAAAGCGGTGAACACGAACATCCCGGCACCGACCAGGCGCCCAACCTGCCGCCGCGCGAACGCCTGGATGCCGTGCCCCGTATCGGTCAGCGCGAGCGGTGCTGAAGCGCCTGAACGCATGCCTCTTCCCCGTGTGTCGATGCCTGGCCGGATGCGTGACGCATGCCGGGAGATTCGTCTCCCAGACTATCGGCGGGAAGGTTAAGGCCGCATTAACCATGGCCTTTTACCGACATGCTCCCCCGAAGGGAGATGGCGGGCCCATGAAGCTCGCCATCTCATTGGCAAAGATGAAACGATCAGGCCCGTAAGGACCCGACCTGCCGCAAATCACTTATGGCCGGCGTACTGCATCAGGTTGGCGCAGAATTCGGCATGCGGCTTGCTCATCGCCGCGTCCTGGCACTCCTTCATCATCGCGTCCTGCTTGTCCTTTGCCGTCGTCGCCCAGGCGGCCTTGAAATCGGCCTCGGACTTCATGGTCTTCATGCTGGAATCGGTGAAGAACGGAGCCATATTGTCAGGCGAGTCGAGCGCGCCGGCAAGTGCAACACCGCTGACCATCGACAGAGCCATTGCTCCCAGGAAGATATTCTTGCAGTTCATTGGTCGATTCCTTCCCTGATATTTGGCGACACCACGATGGCTGTCGCAATCCCAGTACGGAACCGGAAGGGCGGACGTTTCACACATTCGCGATCAAGTGAATGTGATCGAAACGCTCAATGCTCATATCCGAGAAAAAAGGAGGCCCGGAAAATCTTCCGGGCCTCAAGGCGTGAGCCCCTTTCGAGAGCATCACGACGGGATCTTGGGAGCAAATCGGGAAAGCCGCGCCGCGGCTTCCCTTGATATCCGGACCGGCGGGAGGAGTATCCGCCGGTCCTTGGCCGGGTCGGCCTTACGGCACGACTTCGCCGTGCTGGGTGACGTCGAGACCCTCGACCTCTTCCTGGGTGCTCGGACGCAGGCCGACCAGCGCCTTGACGATGTATAGGATCACCAAGGTGGCGACCGCCGTCCATACGATGGTGACAGCGACGCCGTATGCCTGCTTGGCGAGCGAGGCGCCCGACGACAGGCTGTTGATCGCCGGATCGGCGAGCACACCGGTCAGCAGTGCGCCGACGATGCCGCCGACGCCGTGGACGCCGAAGGCGTCGAGCGAGTCGTCATAGCCCATGGCGTGCTTGAGCTTGACCGCCGACAGGTAGCAGACGACGCCGGCGATGATGCCGACGAAGAAGGCGCCGGTCGGGTTGACGAAGCCGGAAGCCGGCGTCACCGCGACAAGGCCCGCGACAGCACCCGAGATGATGCCGAGCACCGAAGGCTTCTTGGCGACGATCCATTCGGCGAACATCCAGGCCAGCGCCGCCGCGGCGGTGGCGACCTGCGTGTTCAACATCGCAGCGCCGGCGAGGCCGTCGGCCGCCAGTTCCGAACCGGCGTTGAAGCCGAACCAGCCGACCCACAGCAGCGAGGCGCCGATCACCGAGTAGACCAGGTTGTGCGGCGCCATGTTGGTGGTGCCGTAGCCCTCGCGCTTGCCGAGAACGAGCGCGCAGACCAGGCCCGCGACACCGGCATTGATATGGACGACGGTGCCGCCGGCGAAATCGAGCACCCCGGCGGTGGCGAGAAAGCCGCCGCCCCATACCCAGTGCGCCACCGGCGCGTAGACGACCAGCAGCCACAGCCCCATGAAGATGAGCAGCGCCGAGAACTTCAAGCGTTCGGCGAAGGCGCCGGCGATCAGCGCCGGGGTGATGATGGCGAAGGTCATCTGGAACATCGAGAAGACGAATTCAGGGATGTTCGCCACGCCGGGCGCCCACAGCGAGGAAGTGGTGATGCCGTGGTGGAAGAATTTCGAGGCACCGCCGATAATCTTGTTCATGCCGCCGCCGTCGGAGAAGGCCAGCGAGTAGCCGAACATGAACCACAGCACCGTCACCAGGCAGGTGATGGCGAAGCTCTGCATGATGGTGGCGAGCACGTTCTTCTTGCGCACCATGCCGCCGTAAAACAGCGCCAGGCCCGGGATGGTCATCATCAGCACCAGCGCCGTCGAGGTCAGCATCCAGGCGGTGTTGCCGGTGTCGAGCGCGGGCGCCGGGGCGGCCGGCGCTGCGGCCGTGGCTGCCGGAGCGGCCTCCTGCGCGAAGGCGGCGGCGGTGCTGAACGCTACGAGAGCGAGCGCAGCGGCCGCCCGTCCCGTCGTCTTCAAGGGGGAAGGAATATTCATTGAACTCTCCGTTGGAATAGCTGGTCGCCGCTCAGAGCGCGTCGGTGTCTGTTTCGCCGGTGCGGATGCGCACCGCCTGGTCGATGCCGAAGACGAAGATCTTGCCGTCGCCGATCTGGCCGGTCTTGGCGGCGGAGCTGATGGCTTCGACGGCCTTGTCGACCATGTCGGCGCCGACGGCGACCTCGATCTTGATTTTGGGCAGGAAGCTGACCGCGTATTCGGCGCCGCGATAGATTTCCGTATGTCCCTTCTGACGCCCGTAGCCTTTGACTTCGGTGACGGTCAGGCCCTGGATGCCGACGGCGGTGAGCGCTTCGCGCACCTCGTCGAGCTTGAACGGCTTGATGATTGCCATCACGATTTTCATAAGGTTTCACCCTTTGCTGTTGCGGTCCCCCGCGTTTGCACACCTTCACCGATCCCGAGGAGAGCCGGAGAGTGCAGGACAGGATTCAAGCTCCGTGCCAATTGCCGAAGCAGGGCGTTAACCTGTTGTAAACATAGGTGATCAGCAGCGCTTGCTCAACAAACGGGCGCAGCGCCTTAATGGCTCATGATTAAAAAATGAGCAAAATTTGGAAAATGCCTGCTTTCTAGCCATGCCTCGAAGCCGGCTCAGCGTTTCAGCCGGATGAGGCCTTCCTGCGCGACCGAGGCGATCAGCGTTCCGTCGCGCGCGAACAGCGATCCGCGGGTGAAACCGCGCGAGCCTTGCGTGGAGGGGCTGTCCTGCGTGTAGAGGATCCAGTCGTCCAGCGAATGACTGCGGTGGAACCACATGGCATGGTCGAGGCTCGCCGCCTGGATGTCGCGATCGAAGATGGCGCGGCCATGCGCGAAGGTCGAGGTGTCGAGCAGCGTCATGTCGGAGAGATAGGCAAGAACCGCCGCCTGCGTGGCGCGGTCTTCCGGCACCGGGCCCGTGGTGCGGATCCAGATATTCTGCTCCGGCTCCAGCTTCTCGCGGCTGGTATAGTGCTTGAGCATTACCGGCTTCATCTCGATCGGCCGGTCGCGCTCCCAGTAGCGCTTAATGCCTTCCGGCACCGCCTCGCCGAACTTGCCGAGCAGCTCGCGCTGCGACAGAAGCGTGTCGGGCGCCGGCACGTTGCGCGGCATCGGCAGCTGATGCTCCAGCCCGACCTCGTCCTGCTGGAACGAGGCTTCCAGCGAGAAGATCGCCTGCCCATGCTGGATCGCCACCACCCGGCGCGTGGTGAAAGAGCCGCCGTCGCGGATGCGGTCGACCTCATAGACGATCGGAACCTTGGTGTCGCCGGGCCGCATGAAATAGCCGTGCAGCGAATGCACATGGCGCCCGGGCTCGACAGTGCGCTGGGCGGCGACCAGCGCCTGAGCGATCGTCTGGCCGCCGAACACGCGCTGCCAGTCGAGCTTGGGGCTGCGACCACGATACAGGTTGTGTTCGAGCTGCTCGAGGTCGAGAATGTCGAGAAGCTCGTCCATGGCCGCCGTCATGTTCCACGTCCCTTGAAGATGTGTCATGGCGGGTTTCGGACAGGAGAGCCGGGCAGTCAAGCTGCAACGGCCGCCGCGGTGGCCGGAGGCCGCGAAAGGAAAGTGCCATGGTCGACCGCAAGGCGGATGCAGCGGACAAGACCTCGGTGGACGTGCTGGTGGCCGGCGCCGGCTATGTCGGCCTTGCCGCGGCCGTGTCGCTGAAGCAGGCGCGACCGAGCCTTGCCGTCGCCATTGTCGATGTGGCACCTGCCGGCGTCTGGCAGAAGGACGGCCGCGCCTCGGCGATCGCCGCCGCCGCCTGCCGCATGCTGGAGCAGCTCGGCGTCTGGGACGAGATCGCGCCCGAGGCGCAGGCGATCACCGAGATGATCGTCACCGATTCGCGCGCCGCCGATCCGGTGCGCCCGGTGTTTTTGACCTTCGACGGCGAGGTGGCGCCCGGCGAACCCTTCGCCCATATGGTGGCTAACCGGGTTCTCAACGGCGCGCTGCGCCGCCGCGCCGAAAAACTCGGCATCGACGTCATCGAAGGCATGGCCGTCAGCGCCTTCGACACGAACGGCGCCGGCATCACCGTGCATCTGGCCGACGGTGCCGCGCTTAAGGCCTGCCTGCTCGTCGCCGCTGACGGCGTCAATTCGAAGCTGCGCGACATGGCCGGCATCAGGACGGTAAAATGGGAATACGGCCAGTCCGGCATCGTCTGCACGGTCGCGCATGAGCGCCCGCACAATGGCCGCGCCGAGGAACATTTTTTGCCCGCCGGCCCCTTCGCCACCTTGCCGCTGAAGCCTGAGGAGGACGGCACCAATCGCTCCTCGATCGTCTGGGTTGAGCGCACGGAAGACGCGCAGAAGCTGGTCGAGGGCGACGAGTTCGTCTTCGAGCATGAGCTGGAGCAGCGCTTTGGGCTGAAGCTTGGCGAGATACGCGTCGCCGACAAGCCGCGCGCCTGGCCGCTCGGCCTGATCCTTGCGCGCGCCTTCGTCGCACCGCGCATCGCGCTCGCCGGCGATGCGGCGCACGGCATCCATCCGATCGCCGGTCAGGGCCTCAATCTCGGCTTCAAGGATGTCGCAGCACTTGCCGAAGTGGTGGTCGAGGCCGACCGGCTCGGCCAGGACATCGGCGCGCTCGACGTGCTCGAGCGCTACCAGCAATGGCGCCGCTTCGACACGCTGCAGATGGGCGTCACCACCGACGTGCTGAACCGCCTGTTTTCCAACGACATCGGCCCGCTGCGCGCCGTGCGCGACCTCGGCCTCGGTATCGTCGAGCGCATGCCGAAGCTCAAGGACTTCTTCATCCGTCAGGCGTCTGGCCTGTCAGGCGACATGCCGCGGCTATTGAAGGGCGAAGCGATCTAGCGCCTAGAGCGGGATGAAATTGTTGGGAGTCGTTGAGGATTCCCAAATCAGCGGGTTTATGATTCACCATTCATGCTGGGAAGGAGGCCAGCATGGATGGCACTATCGATGGATCTGCGAGAGCGCGTCGTGGCGGCGGTGAAGACAGAGGGAATGTCGCGGCGCGCAGCTGCGAAGCGTTTCGGGGTCAGCTACAGCGCTGCGATCGAGTGGGTGAAGCTCGATGAGGAAACCG
>NZ_LYTM01000025.1:0-55289 GCF_001672445.1 Mesorhizobium sp. WSM3873
TGGGACAAGAGCTCGACTGCCTTTTCGTTGGCCAGGGTGTGAAGCCGGAGAAACCAAACCCTGTTCTCTTTACCACCAGGTCCGGCTGACGCGGCCCGCTGAGGACAATTCGGCGCGGGCCCGATGGTTCCGTGCTTCGGAGCCGAGAAGATAAGGCACCGAGGCAGGGCGTGCCGGGCCCGCCGCCGACAAAAAACCGCCCCGGATGGGAGAGCCGGGGCGGCAATTGTGGGAAGCAGTTCGGGTATCCGGGAACTGCACAGGCAGTAACTCGTCCGCGCGGGAAAAGTTTCCTGCCAGACCGATGAGGCGTTCTACTTCGACGTCTGCGGCGGGACCTCGCCCGGCTTGATCACCGGCATCTGGCTGGTGTCGGCCGGCGGAGCGGTAGCGTTCTTGTCTCCGGTGGGCGGAGGCTTCAGCACACCGTCGCAAGGCGCCAGGCTGGCGGTCAGGTTGTTGGACTGATCATTGGCCTGCGCTTGCGGGGCCTGCGCTTTCGGCTGCTCGCCGGTCTGACTAGGGGTCGCGTTGGCATCCGGTTTGACCTGGCAATCCTCGATCTGCGGATTCTCCAGCTGTGTTTGGGCCGCGGCAGTCATTCCCGGCATTTGGCCCGACATCAGGACAATGGCGAAGCCAAGAAGTGCTTTCTTCATTGGAGCCTCCTTATGGATTCGGCAACCGCCGACGATCGGGGAGAGCCGTTCGCCTTGGCAGACCGACGTCGACTCTGGCCCCGTTCGTCGTGTTTGCCACCGGGTGGCGGTGGGGCACCGGGGCATTCGTCATCCCCTTCTCGAGAGACAACGCTATCGAAGAGACAACGCATGCCGGCCGAAAAGGTTGGCTTTCGGTCGAGGCTGCGGTCTCGGCAGGGCGTGGCGCAGGTACATCAAAGTTAAATGCGCGGATGCTGCCGGAGTGCTAGTCGCTCGCAGCTTGGGGGGACTCTACGAGGAGAGTCCCATGGAGATTCGAAATCTGATCGGCACACTGTTCAGATCATTTCTGCGCCAGGGTGCCCCGGCCTCCCTGGCCGATCCAGTCCTCGCGCGCCGACGTGCCGCTCAGGCCGCGCCCGCCGTACCGCCCGCAGCCGCCCAGCCGGCCGGCGAATAACTAGCTTGCCGCTTCTTCAGCGCCTGCCCGTGCAACCGGTCGGCGGCATCCTCGTTATGACGATCCAAAAACATGTGGTGGCAACGATGAGACCCTTTCGGACCAACAATTATCTTTTCATTCTGGCGGCAGCGGCGGTGACCGCGGCGCCCTTCGCCGGCCTCGCCTGGCGCGCGCAACAATGGCTTGGATGGTGACCGGGGATGAGTAGATTCCTGCCGCTCACCATCCGCTTCGTCACTGGCGGCTCAATGGTGGTTTCGTCCATCGCCGACGCAAGGAAGGCGTTGGACGGAGCCTGGAAGAACAAGGAAGCGCCCGACTATGTCGCGGCGGCACGGCTGGTGAACGACGCCATGGCGGGCATTTGCCGTCCGGCGGTCGCCTTCGACGCTTTCAAGCAGGCCGCCGCCCGGCAGGGCCTGCTGAGGACGGCCGACCCGAGCGCGGCACTCTCGATGCTCGACGCGCTGTGGTCTGGCGACGACCAAGGGCCGCCGCGCTGACGCGTCCTCACCTTGGCTCGTTCCTCATGCTGAGATAGGTCGGGTCGAATTCCGCAATGGCGACCAGACGGTTCCAGTCGAGGATGTCGATCAGGTGGTTGGTCCAGTTGATGACGTTCATGCGCCGCAACGTGCCGATGACCCGATTCATATGGACGACGGACAGACCGAGCACATCGGCGAGTTCGGCCTGCGAAAGCGGCAGATTGAAGCTCATGACCCGCGTCTTCTTCACGGCCTGCAGCCTGACGAAGAGTTCGCATATCAGATGCGCCAGATGCGCGGTCTTGGAGCGGCGTCCCATGGCCACGATCCATTCCCGGTGGATGGCGCCGTCCACCAGCGTGTCCAACCAGAGCAGCCGCGTCAAATGCGGGGCCTTTTCGGTGATTTCCCGCAACTTGCTGTGCTCCGCCGCGATGATATGGCAGGGCGACAGCGCGACGATGCCATGGTCCATGGTCTTCAGGAGAAAAGCGTGCAGATCGACGAAATCGCCGGCAACATGGAGCGCAGTGAACTGCCGGCCGCCGTCCTCCAGCACCTTGTAGCGCGCGGCAATCCCGTCGACGATGAGGGTGCTGAAAGTTGGCCTTGATCCTTCGGCGACGAGATCCTCGCCAGCGACGAAATACTTCTCCACTGATGTGGCGCTGGCCAGCAACGCTTTCTCGCTTTCGGAGAGAGCATCGTGCTGACCCAGGTTCAGATAAAGGGGTTCCAGCATGCGCGCCCGCCCGTTGTGGATTTTGCAAGGGCCTAACGTTGCAGAGCCGGGCCGGGTTGCAGCGGACCACCACACCGCCAGCCACCGGCAAGCAGTCCCCGGCCAAGACGGTCCGTTGGAACCATGATCGCGCGCAGGGATTGAACGTCCAGGTTGCGGCGGATGCTTTCGCGGATGGAACGCTTCTACTTCGATTTGTACAACACCGTGCACACGCAAATGGACAGCGAGGGGCAGCTCTTCTCCTCACCAGAAAACGCGCGAAAGGAGGCGCTCAGGATCTTGCAGGATGTCGCGCGCGACGAGATGCCGAACAGTGAGAACCTCAAGATCACCATCAAAATGCGCACCGACAAGAGAGGCCAGATATTCGAGGCGTCCCTTACAGTCAAATCCGCCTGGAGTTGACCGCGGAAGGCGCCAGCCGAGAGAAGCCGCGGCCCGAGCAACCATCCCGCCCGCGGCCATTCCGCCTGTGGAGAGCAAAGCATGTTCGGCGGTTTCGAAAGCGCGGAAGTCGATACGGGCGCGGCACGGACATTCATCCGGACTGCCGGCAGCGGCCCGGCGCTGCTCCTGCTGCACGGCTTCCCCGAAACGCATCTGATGTGGCGCGACGTGGCGCCGAAGCTGATCGACCGCTTTAGCGTCGTCTGCGCCGACTTGCGCGGCTACGGCAAAAGCTCCTGTCCGCCATCCGATCCGGATCATGCGCCCTACGCCAAGCGCGCCATGGCTGCCGACCTCGCGGCGCTGATGACGAAGCTCGGCTTTGCCCGCTTCATGGTTGCCGGCCACGATCGCGGTGGGCGCGTTGCGTATCGCCTGGCGCTGGACCACCCAGACCGCGTCGAGAAGCTTGCCGTGCTCGACATCGTACCCACCGCCGATGTCTGGGACAGGGCCGACGCCCGGCTGGCGCTGGGCTATTGGCCCTGGTCGCTCTTGGCGCAAGCCGAGCCGCTGCCGGAGACGATCATGACGGCGGCCGCGGATGCGATCGTCGACAACGCGCTGGCTGGCTGGGGTTCCTCGCCTGCCGCCTTTCCCGCCGAGGTCCGGCAGGCTTATGCCGAGGCCTTGCGCGATCCAGCCCACGCGCACGCCATCTGCGAGGAATACCGTGCGGCAGCGACGCTCGACCGTGAGCACGACCAGGCGGACCGCAAAGCCGGCCGGCGCATCGGCTGCCCGATGCTGGCGCTATGGAGCGGACATGGCGCGCTCGCCGAATGGTACGCGCGAGAGGGCGGACCGCTGGCACTGTGGCGGGAGTGGGCCGACAACGTCAGCGGCGGGGTCAGCGGCGGCCCGATGCCCGGCGGGCATTTCTTTCCCGAGGAGGCGCCGGCCGAGACAGCCGCAAGGCTCGGCGAGTTTTTTGCCGGCTACAGGCCGTAAGCCAGGGTGAGGTAGATCGCCGGCGCAACGATAAGGCAAAGCGCCATCACAATCACCACGGCATTGCCCAGGCGCTCGGCGCGCCTGGCGATGTCGGTGACATCGTCGTCGTCGTTGAGGAATTGGAGAATCGAGGTGTCGGCGAGGACAGAGAGGCGATTGTCGTTCGCGGGCAGGCTTTCAGGCTCTCGCAGATTGGGCTTTACAGAAATAAAGGTCAAAACGTCGTCTCGCTTTCGAAGCCGGCCGCGCGACTTCCTGGTTCCAATGATTGTGGATGGTATTGGATGCCCGCCATTTGCGCGGAAACGGCGGGCACCCAAAACGGCGCCGATGAAGGGGACTTCGTCGACGACCGCTACCAACTCGAAGCCTTCGCTTTGGTTGCCGTCGAGGGCCCAATGCGCGAGCCACTCCGACTTCAGTCGTAGGAAAGAGACCGACCGTGGCCCCGGGCCCTGGGGCCCGCGCGGACCGGCGACGCACGACAAGGCTGTCGCGGCATGGTCGGGCTAAAAGGATTCACGAAATATTTCGTGGGGGAACATCGATCGCGGGCAGCGGTTCTCATTGCTCAAGGCGGTCGAACCTCCTTGAATCAAACCCCGAAGACCAATCCCCAACAACGGAGCTGCAGATATGCCTAATCAAGGCGGAACTCACCAACAGCACGTCAAAGCAGGCCAGCAGAGCCACAAGAACCGCGACGATCAGCGTCGCGGCCAGCAGCAGGCCGAGGACCGCAACATGCGTCAGCAGGATTCAGGTCAGCACCGGGGCGGCAGCGGCAACTTCGCCGAAGACCGCGAACGTGCATCCGAAGCCGGCCGCAAGGGCGGCCAGCGCTGAGCTTAAGCAGGCGTCCCGCGATCCCTTCGCGGGACGCCGCCCAGAACATCCAATTTGGAACTTCTTCCCCTCCCCTTGGTTCCTCCGAAACCCCGGCGGCTCGGCCGTCGGCAGGACGTTTGAACGGAGGCAACAATGTCCGTGCGCACACTTCACCCCGAACGTGTCGATGAGACACGTATGCAGGCCTATTCGACCTTCGCTCCGCTGCTCATCACCGCCCTGAGCCAGAAGCTGGCGCGCTGCCAAGGCAAGAGCGAGATGGACAAGGTCGAGGCGTCCCTCATCCGCGTCATCGAAGAAGCGGACGTCGTCACGGGAGACGTCGAGGCAATGAAGGAGTTCGCGATCGAACTCGTCGTGTCCACGCTGCGCAATGTGCGCGAGCATCCCGACGCCAAACAGGATGTGGAACAGATCGACGGCCGCCGCACGCAAGGACGCTCGGAGAACCCGGACACGCTGGAAGAACAATTGCAGTCCGGTCTCGAAGATAGTTTCCCGGCGAGCGATCCGCCCGCGGTCGTCTCCACCGCCATCAGCGGTGGCGCGAAGGACATCGTCGGCACCGACGAAGTGCTACGCCGCCAGAAGGAAGCTGCCGAGCGCGGGCACGAAAACGAGAAGGCGTAGCCCCGGCCCCGCACGACCGCAGCCCCTTTCAGGCGCCCTGCCTCATCGCGGTCGCCAGCTCGGCGAAGGAACCAGTCCTTTCGCCAAGGGTTGGTTATCGGAAGGAGAAAACGATGGATAAAAGCAAACTTCCACATCGCCCGGGCGCTGGCCGAACGGCACAAGACGCAAGGCTGCCGACCAAGGGCGGCGACGATCCGGACGTGCGGTTCCTGGCCGAGAACACCGACCTTTCACCGAAGCAGGCGCGCGAGCTGATCCGCGAGCACGGGCACGACCGCGACAAGCTGCTTGAAATCGCACGAACCATGAAGGCCGAGGGCTGACCGGCTCTCTGAAAGCGAGGCAATGATGAGCAATTCACCCCGTACCGGACGTCCAGGCACATCCGATCAATGGCCACGTTGGGAAGGTCCGAAAGCCAATCGGCCGAGAGGCTATCTGCCAGCCAAGGACGATCCCGACGAGGATCGCGACGCGGCCGGCGAGAACAACAAGGACCCCGAGCGGTCCGATCTCGGCGACGCGGTCAAAACGAAGAAGGAGCCGTAGCGGCTCCTCTCGGCGCAACAGGAGAAGAAAAATGCCACGCGGAGACAAATCGAAATACACCGACAAGCAGGAGCGCAAGGCCGACCATATCGCCGAGGGCTACGAAAAGCGCGGCGTCTCGGAGAAGGAAGCCGAGCGGCGAGCCTGGGCGACCGTCAACAAGGACGATGGCGGCGGCAAGAAGGCGGGCGGCTCGGGCCGCGGCAAGCACACCGGCCATCCGGCGGCGCACAAGGGCGGCAAGGCCGGCGGCAAAGCGTCAAGCTCGCGCTCGGCGGCCGAGCGTTCTGCTTCCGCCAAGAAGGCGGCGGCGACGCGCAAACGCAACGCGGAGCACCACGCGCATCATTAGGCGTGGGTTCACCTTCTCCCTTCCCGGAGACCGGCGGATAGGCGCGCAGCGCCGAGACGATAGAGACGAAACGAGGCGCTGGGAAACTGGCGCCTCATTGCCGCGCGGCGGTCCTTCCAGCAGCATCCGGACGCTTCGCGGCCACCTTCTCCCTCAACGGAAAAGGGAAGATCTAAAGCGGCATCTCCGAAGTTTGCTTGACCGTCTGGCTGGGAACGTCGGTCTTGACGTTCTGCACCCCCTTGATGCGACTTAAGTGCTCGGACTGGAAGCGGCGATAGTCCTCGATGCCCGCCGCCACGACCCGCACCAGAGCGTCGCAGTCGCCCAGCATCAGATAGCATTCCAGCACCTCGGGCAGCTTGGCCACTTCCCTGGCGAAATGCTCGATCGTGTCCTCGTCCTGCTGCTTCAGCCAGATGCGAGTGAAGAAGGTATGACCGCGACCGATCTTGGCCGGGTTGAGCACCGCGACATAGCGGTCGATGACGCCAGCCTCCTCCAGCAATTTTACGCGCCTGAGACAGGGTGACGGCGACAGGCCGACCTCTCTCGCAAGATCGTTGTTGGCCATGCGCCCGTCGCGCTGCAGGGCGCGCAGGATCCGCTTGTCGATCTCATCCAGCTTCATGGCGTCTGATTCCAATATTGGCTTAATTCTCGCTATCCAATGCCAAACCTTGGCAGAAACGGCGCATCTTCGCAACCCGATTGCGGAGCATTTCGGCTATGGTGGCCAGCGATAACCGACCATCGAGCAACCGGAGAAGGCCGCCCCGCAAGGCTGGCCGAAGAAGAGCCATGAGCGTTTCCGAGATAACCCTGGGCCACCCTCCCGCCGAAGCACGCGGCGCCGAATTCCGGCGGGGCGCCGCCGCCTCGACGCCGGTGCTGCTTGGCATTGTCCCCTACGCACTCGTGCTGGGCGCGCAGGCGGCGCAGAAGGGCTTGAGCGTCGTCGAGGTGCCGTTGATGACGGGCCTCAACTTCGCCGGCGGCTCCGAATTTGCCGCCATCCAGCTCTGGACCTCGCCGCCGCATGTGCTGTTGATCGCCGCCATCACATTGCTGGTCAACAGCCGGCATTTCCTGATGGGCGCGGCACTTGCGCCGTTCCTGCGCCACCTGCCCAAGCGCAAGGCGTTCCCCGCGCTGTTCTTGATGTGCGACGAGAGCTGGGCGCTCGGGCTCGCCGACGCGAAGCGCCGCGCGGCAGGCGGGCTGCGGCCAGCATTCAGCCTCGCCTATTATGCGGGAACTGCCCTTCCTTTCTATCTTGCCTGGGTGATTTTCACGACCTGCGGAGCGGCGCTCGGGCCGGTGCTTGGCAACGTCGAGCGCTACGGCTTCGCCATGGCCTTTCCGGCAGTGTTCCTGGTGCTGCTGCGCGGCATGTGGAAGGGTTTTGCCGCGGCGCGCCCCTGGCTTGTCAGCCTCGCGGTGGCGGCGGCAACTTATCTCGTCGTTCCGGGCGCCTGGTACGTGGCGGCAGGCGCGCTGTCCGGGTTGGTGTCCGCCTGGCTTCTGGCAGGTGAGAAATGATCGAGCCCTGGACCGTTCTCGCCATCCTTGCCATGGCCGGCGTCACCTATTTGACGCGGATCGGCGGCTATGTCGTGCTCAGGAACCGCACGCTCAGTCCACGCGCTACCGCCGTGATGGAAGCCGCGCCCGGCTGCGTGCTGATCTCGGTGATCGCGCCCGACTTCGTGTCGAAGAACCCGGCCGACCTGGCGGCGCTCGCCATCACATTGCTCGCGGCGACAAGACTGTCGATGCTGCCGACGGTGGTCATCGGCGTGGCTTCGGCCGCGGTATTGCGGTGGGTGATGGGCTAACGCCGGCGGCCGTCCTCTGCCCTGCCGGGCATGTCCCCCAATAGAAGGGAGGAGATTGGCTCTCCTTCGCATCAACCGCCGTAGAGCCCAATTCCGTCAGACTCTATCGCGGCGGCCTTGTCGATCCTGCCCAGATGCTTTTCCAGCACCCCGTTCAGCCGGTCGCTGTCGGCGCCTTGCGGGTCGATGCGGCGACCAGTGTATCGAGCGGAATGCCGAGCTGATCCAGGCCGAGCTGCTGTTCGATCTCGGCAATCGCGGAGGGTGCTCGCAATTTTGGCCGTCGCTTATCTTGCGGCACCCACCCGGACTTGTGGCTCCTCAACCGCGGCCCGCGCCACGATCGCTTCCAGCGGCTCTGGCCGGTGCAGGAAATAGCCTTGGCCATAGGCGACGCCCATGCCGACGAGGATCTCCAGCGCGCTTTTCTCCTCGACCTTCTCGGCCACGACGGCGCAGCCCATCGAGCGGGCGATGCCGGCGATTGCCGAGACGATCTCGCGGTCGAAGCGGCTGTCGGCGATGTGCTGGACGAAGGAGCCGTCAATCTTGATCGCATCGATAGGAAAGCGCCGCAGATATTCGAACGAGCTCATGCCGGCGCCGAAATCGTCGAGGCTGACACGGCAATGGCGCAGCCTTGCCCGGCGCACGAATTCCTCCGCTGCGTCGAAATTGGTGACAGCCGCGGTCTCGGTGATCTCGAAGCCGATTGCAGACGGCGGCGCGCCGTTCTCGGCGATCGCCGCGTCGACGAAATCCCAAAGCTGCGGATCGGAGAGCGTCTGCGCCGACAGGTTGAAGCCGAGCGAGACGGCGCCGGAGAGCATCGCCCTGCCATGGCGCGACAGCGCCGTGCGGATGATCCAGCGGTCGAGCCGGGCGGCAAGGCCGAAGCGTTCGGCCACCGGCATGAACTCGCCCGGCAAGATCAGCTTGCCGTTGCGCGCCTCGAGCCGCGCCAGCACCTCGACATGGCGGCTGTCTTGCCAAGGCCTGCCGAGGCGATGGATCTCCTGGCCGAACAGCTTCAACCGGCTGTCCTCCATGGCATCGACCAGATCGGCGGCAAGCCGCGCGGCGTTGAGGCCGCCGGCTCCGGAAGCTGTTTCGGCCGAGAACACGGCGAAGCGGTCGCGCCGCCGGCTTTGGCGGCGTAGCAGGCATCGTCGGCGCAGGCGAGCGCATCGGTTACGGTCGTCCGGCGATCGCGCACGAAGGCGATGCCGATGCTGGCGGCTAGCCTGCGGGACGACACGGTGGGGCCGAGATCGGCGTCGCGCACCGCCGCGAGCACGGCACGCGCCAGCCGCTCGGCGCAAGCGTCGTCGCAGTTCGGAACCAGCAGCGCAAATTCGTCGCCGCCGAGGCGCGCGGCGTGCGCCGAGGGCGGCAGGCTGGCGCGGATGCCGCCGGCGACGCTCTTCAGCGCGATATCGCCCGCGGCATGGCCGGCATAGTCGTTCAGCGCCTTGAAGTAGTCGAGGTCGACATAGAAGACGGCAAGCGGCAGCCGGTCCGCCGCGCCGATGTTTTCGGCGAGCAGCCGGTCGAAGGCCGAGCGGTTCCACAGCCCGGTCAGCGCATCGTGATGGGCGGCGTAAGCGAGCTCCTCGGCGCGCTTCGTCTCGTCGGTGATGTCGCGTACCGTGCCGAGGATCTGGCCGGCCGAGCCGGCGCCGGCGATCAAACGCACCAGCGACTCGACATGGCGGACCGAGCCGTCGCGCCGGACGATACGGTATTGCGTGGCGGTCACGCTTTTCGAGCCCGGCGGCGGCAGATGCGCGCGCTCGGTGGCCTCCTTGTCGTCCGGGTGGAGATAGGTGTGCCAGAGATCGGCCGTCACCTCGTCGGTATCGCTGACCAGGCCGAAGATCTCCCTGGTGCGCGGGTCCCAATAGCTCTTGTTGGTGCCGATATCGTAGTGCCAGATGCCGGTGCCGCTGGCGGCGAGCGCGAGCCGCAAGCGGACATTGACCTGCTCAAGCGCGGCCTCGGCCTCCTTCTGCCTGGTGATATCGGTCTGCACGCCCATCAGGCGCAGCGGCTTGCCCTCGGCATCGCGCTCGACGATGCCGCCGCGGTCAAGCACCCAGACCCAGCGGCCGTCCTTGTGCTTCAGCCGTAGTTCCGTCTCGATCGACTCGGTGTCACCAGCGATATGGCGGTCGCCGCTCGCCAGTGCTCGCTCGCAGTCGTCGGGATGAGTGAGCTTCAGCCACAGATCGGAGGTATCGAGCTCGCCCTCGGCATAACCCAGCATCCTCCACCAGGTCGGCGAATAGTAGCAATCGCCCGTCGCGAGATTCCAGTCCCATAGGCCGAGCTGGGCGCGATCGAGCGCCAGCGCCCAGAATTCGCCGTTGCGTTTGTTGTCGTCCGCCATGCCCTCGTTCTTGCCGTCCCCGTTCGGGCATAGTGCATGAAAGCTGACAAGAAAGGGTTACTGGGGTGAAGCTGCCAATCTCCCCTTCTGGGTGCCCTTGGGGGGAGATGTCCGGCAGGGCAGAGAGCGCGAAGGATCGCGGCATTGATTAGCTCGATCAAGCCGGTGACCGATCGGCAGGCATCGCTCTTCGCTGAAAAAGTCGGGGGACAGCGCTCCCCTCTGCCCTGCCGGGCATCTCCCCAAAAACAATGGGCGATGCTAGCCGCCCGCCGCCAGCCTTCGCCTCACCACCGCCGCGTGGAAACGCGCGCCATGCAGCAGGCCTTCATCGTTGAAGTCGTAGGTCGGGTTGTGCAGCGGGGCGGAATTGCCGTTGCCGAGAAAGACGAAACAGCCGGGCACCTCGGTGAGGAAGCGGGCGAAATCCTCCGAGGCGGTCATCGGCTCGGCGGCGATGCCGACGGCATCGCCCGCCAGCACCGTTCGGGCCGCAGCAAGCACATCATCCACCAGCGCCGCGTCGTTGATCAAGGGCACGAACTCGCGCGTGTAAGTAACGTCAGATGCTACGTTATAGGCCTGCGCCGTGCCTTCGGCGATGCGGCGCATCTCCTTCTCGATCGCCGCGCTCACCTCGGGCCGGAAACTGCGGCAGTCGCCAAGGATGCGGGCGAGGCCGGGCAGCGCGTTGCGGGTGCCGTCGGTGATGAGCTCGGTGACCGAGACGACGCCGATATCGACGGGGCTCAGGCGTCGCGAGACAATGGTCTGCAGGTTGACGACCAGCGCGCAGGCGGCAACCAGCGTCTCGCGAGCGTCGTGCGGCCTGGCGGCGTGGCCGCCCAAGCCTTTCAGCACGATCTCGAAATTGTCCTCGGCCGACATGATCGGACCGCTCCGGGTTTCGAAGTGGCCGATGGGCAGGCCCGGCATGTTGTGCAGCCCGAAGATTTCCTCGAAGGGAAAGCGTTCGATGAGCCCGTCTTCGATCATCGCAAGCGCGCCCCTGCCCCACTCCTCGGCCGGCTGGAAGATGAACCGCACCGTGCCGTCGAAGCCGCCTTCCTGCGCAAGCAGCTTCGCCGCGCCGAGCAGCATGGCGGTGTGACCGTCATGGCCGCAGGCATGCATGGTGCCCGGCGTCTGCGAGCGCCAGGCTTGGGTCCCTTGCTCGGCGATGCGCAGCGCATCCATGTCGGCGCGCAGCGCAATCGCGCGATTGCCGCTGCCCCTGGCCAGCGTGCCGACAACGCCGGTGCCGCCTATGCCTTCCGCGACTTCGAGCCCGAAGGCGCGAAGCTTCTCCGTCACGAAGGCGGCGGTGCGCTTTTCCTCGAAGCCGAATTCCGGGTGGGCGTGGAGGTCGCGCCGCCAGGCTGTCATCTCGCGATGCAGCTGCTGCTGGTCGAGTTCAGCCATCTTCTCTTCCCCAGCCCTCGTTCCAGGCGAGTGTTCCCGAAGTTGCGCTTCGTTTCCATCGATTCCGGAGGGAAGCCCGCTTTCCTGAAAATCCTTCAGGCGATCTGCAGCTCCAGCTCCCGCGGCACCGCCCCGACCAGCTCGGTGTAACGGCCGGCGTCGGTCGCGCCTTCCGAATTGATGACGACGACGCGCGACGTCGCATCGAGCCCGAGAGCCGCGCGCGTGCACTTGTCTCCGGCTGCGCGGATCAGCCCGGCAAGCCCCGCGCCGCCGCTCTCGCCGGAAACGATGGCCGGATCGTTGCCCAGGGGCCGGGCCAGCCGGTTCATCACCGCGACCGCGTCGTCTTCGTCAACGGTCATGAAGGCATCGCCGACGCGGGACAGCACCCGCCAGGCGATCAGGGACGGCTCGGCGCATTCCAGCATCGCCATCACCGTCGACCGCTGAGGTGCGATCGTTACGGGACGGCCGGCCTCCACCGAGGCGTAGACGCAAGCCGAGCGCCTCGGCTCGACCACCACGGCCTTCGGCCGCCGCTCGCCGAGCAGAATCGCCATATAGCCGGCAAACGCCGCCGCAAAGCCGCCGACGCCTGCCTGCAGGAAGACGTGCGTCGGCGGTTCGGCCATATGACGCAGCGCCTCGCGCACGATCACCGTGTAGCCCTGCATGACAAGCCCCGGAATGCGCTCGTAGCCGCGCCAGGAGGTGTTGGAGACGATCTTCCAGCCGCGCTCGGCGCCGACCCGGGCGACCTCGCGGACCGCATGATCATAACCGCCCTCGACCTGCACGATCTCGGCGCCGAAGCGGGCAATGGCCGCCACGCGCTCGGCGCTGACGCCGGCATGGACGTAGATGACCGAACGCGCGCCAACGAGGCCCGCCCCCTGCGCGACCGATCGGCCGTGGTTGCCATCGGTGGCGCAGCAGAAGGTCATCTGGGCGGCGATAGCGCGCAGCCTCGGATCGTTGATTTCGCAGATATCGACTTCGCGACCGAAGCGCTTGCCGGCCTCTTCCAGCACCAGCCGCATGACGGCATAGGCGCCGCCCAGCGCCTTGAAGCTGCCAAGGCCAAGACGCTGGCCCTCGTCCTTGACATGCAGTGCTGCGATGCCGAGGCCATTGGCGAGCGCCGGCAAGGCATAGAGAGGCGTTTCGGCATGGTCGTCGCGCGCCCTGAGATAATGCTCGGCCCGGTCGGCGCCCGCCAGGCCGAGGGCCTCGGCGTCGGCCGGCACCAGCGGCTGGTTGTGTTCGGGGCGCTGGTTGATGAGCAGCATGCTATTCTTTCTTCGATACACTGAACTTTTTTGACGCGCGCGAGAATCGCGCTCCCTGATCTGGCTAGTGATTGAAGTTTGTTTCGATCAGATGTCGCCGGATTCCCGCCTTGGTGGCACGCAACGTTTCGAGATGACTATTTTTGGTGGTGCTTCGCCTGGTAGCACCTGCCGTCGACAACCATAACGTTTGGTTCCGCGATCAGTCGGCTGCCAGCCGGGCGGCGACGCCAAGCAGGACATTGGCGCCGGCAACCAGCTCGTCGGCGGCGGTGGACTCGGCCGGATTGTGGCTGATGCCGCCCCGGCTCGGCACGAAGATCATCGCGGACGGCGCAATACGGGCAATCATCTGCGCGTCGTGCCCCGCGCCCGACGTCATGCGCCGGCAGGAGAGGCCGGCGGCTCTGGCGCCATCCTCGATCAGCGAGACGATGCCGGCATCGAACGTCACCGGCTCGAAGCGGGCCAGGCTTTCGGCATGGATGGTGACGCCGGCGCTTGCGGCAAGGTCGTCGAGGAAGGCGGCGAGCGCCGCTTCGGCTTCGCGAAGATGCATTTCGTTCGGATCGCGAAGGTCGATGGTGAAGATCGCCGGCGACGGGATGACGTTGATCGCGTTTGGCTCGAAAGCGATGGTGCCGACGGTGGCGACCGTGGGTGTCGGCGAGGCGCTGGCCCGGTCCGCGAGGAAGCTGATCACCCGCGCGGCGGCGACGCCGGCATCCTGGCGCATCGACATCGGCGTGGTGCCGGCATGGTTGGCCACGCCGTCGATGGTTATGCGCTGCCAGGAAATGCCCTGCAGGTTCTCGACCGCGCCGATGGCGATGCCCTCGCGCTCCAGCACCGGCCCCTGTTCGACATGCAGCTCGACATAGACATGCGGCTTGAGGAAGCCGGGCTGATGTCGGCCGGCATAACCTATGCGCTCCAACTCCTTGCCCAGCACCGAGCCGTCGGTGCCGATCGAGGCCAGCGCCTCTTCGATATCCCGGCCGCCGGCAAAGACCAGCGAGCCCATCATATCAGGCGAATAGCGCACGCCCTCCTCATTGGTGAAGGCGGCGACCACAAACGGGCGCGCCGGCGCAAATCCTGCCTCCTTTAGGCTCTCGATCGCTTCGAGGCCGGCAAGCACGCCGTAGCAGCCGTCATAGATGCCGGCGTCGATCACCGTGTCGATGTGCGAGCCAAGCATCACCGGTTCCTGGCCGGCATCCGCGTCGCCCTGCCAGATGCCGAAGATGTTGCCGATGCGATCGATGGCGACGTCGAGCCCTGCCTCTTCCAGCCAACCGACAAGGCGGTCGCGGCCAAGCTTGTCCATGTCGGAGGCGGCGACGCGGACGAGCCGGCCCTGCGTATCGCGACCGAGGCTGCCGAGCTCCTCGATACGGCCAAGCAGGCGGTCGGCATTGATCGTCAGATTGCTCATGCCGGCTGCCTCGCCAGCGCAACCTCGTCCGGCGCCATCCCGACCAGCTCGGCATAGCGGCCGGGGTCGGTCGCGCCTTCGGAGTTGATGATGACCACGCGCGACTGGGCATCGAGGCCGAGAGCCCCGCGCATCTTCTTGTCGCCGGCAGCGCGGATCAGCCCGGCGAGCCCCGCCCCGCCGCTCTCGCCGGAAACGATCGCCGGATCAGTGCCTGAAGGTCGCGCCAGGCGGTTCATCACCGAAACCGCGTCGTCCTCGTCCACGGTCATGAAAGCATCGCCGAGCCGCGACAGCACGCGCCAGGCTACGAGCGACGGCTCATAGCATTCGAGCATCGCCATCACCGTGGGCTTGCTGTGCGCGATCGCGGCTGGACGCCCCGCCTTCGCGGTGGCGTAGACGCACGCCGCCCGCGCGGGCTCGACCACGATTGCCGCAGGGCGATCCTCGCCTAGCACGATGGCGAAATGGCCGGCCACTGCCGCGGCGAGGCCGCCGACGCCGGCCTGCAGGAAGACGTGGGTGGGCGACTTCGGCAAGCGCCTCAGCGCTTCGCGCACGATAACCGTGTAGCCCTGCATCACCAGCCCCGGGATGCGCTCATAACCCGGCCAGGATGTGTCGGAGACGACGGTCCAGCCGCGCTCGGCGGCGACGCGGGCGGCTTCCCTGACCGACTGGTCGTAGTCGCCGGCGATGCGCACGATCTCGGCGCCGAAGCGGGCGATCGCCGCCACGCGTTCGTTGCTGACGCCCGAATGGACGAAGATGACGGAGCGCGCACCGAGCAGGCCGGCGCCCTGCGCTACCGAGCGTCCATGGTTGCCGTCGGTCGCGCAGGCGAAGGTCATGCCCGAGGCAATCGCCTTCACGTCGGGCCCATGCAGTTCCGCGACCTCGATGGCGCGGCCGAGCCGTTCCTCGGCCTCTTCCAGCACCAGTCGGATGACGGCGTAGGCGCCGCCCAGCGCCTTGAAGCTGCCGAGGCCGAGGCGCTTGCCCTCATCCTTGACGTGGAGCGCGGCGATGCCGAGTTCGCCGGCCAGCGCGGGCAAGGCATGCAGCGGCGTCTCGGCATGGTTGTCGCGTGCGGCCAGGAAGCGCTCGGCCTCGGCGGCTCCGGCTAGCCCAAGCGTCGCGGCGTCTTCATCGGTCAGCGGCTGGCGATGGCTCGGGTGGTGGTTGAGCAGGAACATGGATCGGCTTTCTCTGTCTTGTTGGCTGAAATTTATTGCAAGTCCAGTGAGAAAGGCGCTCTGTTTCGGCACCTGAAATGCAAGTTTGTTTCGTTTAGATGCTGTCATGTCCATTTTGCCCGACCTCGACGCATTCGACCGCGCCATCCTCGCCATCCTGCAGAAGGACAACAGCACGCCCCAGCGCATTATCGGCGAGACGGTGAACCTCTCGGCGCCGGCCGTGCAGCGGCGCATCAAGCGCATGGAGGAAATGGGCGTCATCCGCGCCAATGTCGCGCTGGTCGATCCGGCCAAGGTCGGCCATCCGATCACCATCTTCGTCGAGGTCGAGGTGGAGAGCGAGCGGGCCGAGTTGATCGACGCCGCCAAGCGCGGCTTCGCCGCGGTGCCGGAAGTGCAGCAGTGCTATTACGTGACCGGCGAGGCCGACTTCATCCTGGTCGTCACCGTGGCGACGATGGCCGACTACGAGGCGCTGACCCGGCGATTGTTTTTTGAGAACAACAACGTCAGGCGGTTTCGCACGTTCGTTGCGATGGATCGGGTGAAGGTCGGGCTGGAGGTGCCGGTGGGCGCACCTCACTCAACATGATCCCTCGGGGCATTTCGTATCGCGGCATGATACTCTGCGCTTGATCTCGGAGACGTATCATGCAAAGATACGTTGCGAGGGGCAGTGGATGATACGTTCGTTCAGAGACAAGACCACTGAAGCGATTCGACAGGCAAAGCTCCGAAAGGATTTCCGGCAGATCTCATTCGTGTCGCTCAGCGGAAACTGTTCATGCTGGACAACGCAGCCGAACTGGCCGACCTCAAAGTCCCACCGGGAAATCGGCTTGAAGCGCTGAAGGGCGATCGCGCCGGTCAGTACTCAATCCGTATCAACGACCAATTTCGTGTTTGCTTTCGGTGGACCGATGGAGGAGCGGACAATGTGGAGATCACCGACTACCATTAGCTAAACCAACCAGCTCTGTCCGACAGGAGCGGAACCAATGATCAACCTCGATAAGCCTATTCATCCCGGCGAGATATTGCGGGTCGAGTTCCTTGAGCCACTCGACCTGAAGCCCTACACCCTGGCGAAAAAGCTTCACGTCCCACGTACCCGTATCGAGCGCCTCGCCAACGAGACCACGCCCGTTACGCCGGACACCGCTCTGCGTCTCGCCAAATTCTTTGGCACCACGCCACAGTTCTGGATGAACATGCAAGCCAGTTACGACCTGGCCGTGGAGGGCGCGTCGCTGCAGGAAGAGCTCAAGGAAATTAAACGGTTCGAGGCGGCTGCTTAAGAGCTCTTGCCGCCCTCCCTTCCCAGCAACCGCGCATAGATCTCCCCCACGATCCCGCGCCGGAAGATCAGCACGCAGACCATGAAGATCACGCCGGTCGCTATCGTCACCGGGAAGCCGGAGGTGGCAAGCGTGTTCTCGAGGCCGACGACTAGACCGGCGCCGACCACCGGGCCGACCATGGTGCCGATGCCGCCAAGAAGCGTCATCAGGATGACCTCGCCCGACATCTGCCAGGTGACGTCGGTGAGGGTCGCGAACTGGAAGACGATCGCCTTCACCGCGCCGGCGAGGCCGGCAAGGGCCGCCGACATGACGAAGGCGGCGAGCTTGTAGCGGCCGACGGAATAGCCGAGCGAAATGGCACGGTTCTCGTTCTCGCGGATTGAGCGCAGGATCATGCCGAAGGGCGAGTTGACGATGCGCCAGATGGCGAAAAGGCCTATCAGGAAGATGGCGAGCACGAAGAAATACATGTTCATCGGCACGTTGAGGTCGAGCATGCCGAAGAGATGGCCCCGCGGCATGCCCTGGATGCCGTCCTCGCCTTCGGTGAAGGGCGCCTGCACGCAGAAGAAATAGAACATCTGCGCCATCGCCAGCGTGATCATGGCGAAATAGATGCCTTGCCGGCGGATGGCGAGGAAGCCGACGACGAGGCCCATGCCTGCCGCGCCCGCAGCGCCGAGCAGGATGCCGGCCTCGGGCGGCCAGCCCCAGGCTTTCACGGCATAGGCGCAGAAATAGGCGGCGCCGCCAAAGAAGGCGGCGTGGCCGAAGGAAAGCAGCCCGGTGTAGCCGAGGAGCAGGTTGAAGGCGCAGGCGAACAGCGCGAAGCACAGCATCTTCATGACGAAGATCGGATAGATGACGAACGGGGCGGCGACGAGCGCCATGATCCCCAGCGCCACAAGCGCCCGTTCCAGCCGGACGGAGGCAGCGGCGCGCTCTGCGTGAAGGGTCGCCTCGCTCATCTTACGCGTCCCTTCCGAACAGGCCCGCGGGGCGGAGCAAAAGCACGATCGCCATGATGACGAAGACCACCAGGTTCGAGGCCTCCGGATAGAAAACTTTGGTCAGGCCCTCGGCGAGGCCGAGCATGTAGCCGGTGACGATGGCGCCGAGGATCGAGCCCATGCCGCCGACCACGACGACGGCAAAGACGACGATGATGAGGTCCGATCCCATCAGCGGGCTGACCTGGTAGACGGGCGCCGCAAGGATGCCGGCCAGCCCGGCAAGTGCTGCGCCCAGCCCATAAGTGAGCGTCAGCAGCAGCGGCACGTTGACGCCGAAAGCCTGCACCAGCTCGGGGTTCTCCGTGGCGGCGCGCAGATAGGAGCCGAGCCTGGTCTTTTCGATCAGCAGCCAGGTGCCGATGCAGACGATGAGCGAGGCCACCACCACCCAGCCGCGGTAATTGGGCAGGAACATGAAGCCGAGATTGGTGCCCCCGGCAAGCAGGGTCGGCACCGCGTAAGGATTGCCGGAGACGCCATAATAGAAGCGGAACACGCCTTCGATGACCAGCGCAAGGCCGAAGGTGAAAAGCAGGCCATAGAGCGGGTCGAGCCGGTAGAGCCGCGACAGCGCTACACGCTCCACCACGATGCCGAACAGGCCCACGGCCAAAGGCACGATGATCAGCGCCGGCCAGTAGCCGATGCCGAGATGGACGAGCAGCAGATAGCCGATGAAGGCGCCGAACATATAGAGCGCGCCATGGGCGAAATTGATGATGCGCAAGAGCCCGAAGATGACGGCCAGCCCGAGGCTGAGCATGGCGTAAAAAGAGCCGTTGATCAGGCCGACAAGCAGTTGGCCGAGCAAGGCTTGGATGGGGATGCCGAAGATCATGGTCATTTGGCCATCATACCCCCAGCACCTCGTGCAGTTTGTCGGTGTGCGCCGAAAGCTGGCCGACCGGGAAACCTTCCACCACCTTGCCGTGATCCATCAGGTAGAAGCGATCGGCGATACGGGCGGCGAAGCGGAAATTCTGCTCGACCAAAAGGATGGTCATGCCACGCTTCTTCAGCGTCGCCAGCAATTCGCCGATGCGCTGGACGATGACCGGCGCAAGGCCTTCGGTCGGCTCGTCGAGCAAAAGCATTTCGACGCCGGTCCTCAGGATGCGGGCGATCGCCAGCATCTGCTGCTCGCCGCCGGAAAGCTTCGTGCCCTGGCTGTTGCGACGTTCCTTGAGGTTGGGGAAGAGGTCGAAGATCTCCTCCACGCTCATGCCGCCCTTGGCCACCACCGGCGGGAGGATCAGATTCTCGTCGACGGTGAGCGTGGCGAAGATGCCGCGCTCCTCCGGCACGAAGCCGATGCCCTGATGGGCGACACGATGCAGCGGCAGGCGGATCAGGTCCTTGCCGTTGAAAGTGACGCTGCCCGTCCGTTTGCGGATCAGCCCCATGATGGCGCGCAGCGTCGTCGTCTTGCCGACGCCGTTGCGGCCAAGCAGCGTAACCGTCTCGCCGCGCAGGACTTCGAGGTTGACACCGTGCAGCGCATGGCCCTCGCCGTACCAGGCATGAAGGTCGCGCACGGCAAGCAGCGGCTCACTCATGCTCGGTCCCCATATAGGCGACGCGCACGCGCTCGTCCTGGCTCACAGTAGCGTAGTCGCCGGCGGCAAGCACCTGGCCGCGCTCCATGACGGTGATCCAGTCGCAGAGATCGGCAACGACGGTGAGGTTGTGCTCGACCATCAGCACGGCGCGGTCTTTCGCCAGCGAGCGGATGATGCCTGAGATCGTGCCGACATCCTCATGCCCCATGCCGGCCATCGGCTCGTCGAGCAGCAGAACTTTTGGATCGAGCGCCAGCGTGGTGGCGATTTCCAGCACACGCTTCCTGCCATAGGAGAGATCGCCCGCCAGCCGATGCGCGGCGTCGTCGAGCCCGACGATGGCGAGCAGCTCGCGCGCCCGGGGCGTGAGCTGGTCCAGCGCCGAGACCGGGCGCCAGAACTGATAGCCCAGCCCGCCCGGACGCTGCAGCGCGACGCGCACATTGTCGAGCACGCTGAGATGCGGAAAGATCGCCGATATCTGGAAGGAGCGTACAAGCCCCATGCGCGCCACCCTGGCCGGCGGCGTGCGGGTGATGTCGGTGCCGAGCAGCTGGATGGTGCCGCTGGTCGGCTGCAGGAATTTGGTCAACAGGTTGAAGATGGTGGTCTTGCCGGCGCCGTTCGGGCCGATCAAGGCATGGATCCTGCCGTGGTGGACGTCGAGGTCGACATCCTTCACGGCGACGAATCCGGCGAAGTCGCGCCGCAAGCCGCGGGCGGAAAGCACCACCCGCGGCGTCTGGTCGATGCCATCCCGGCGGACGGCGGTGACGGTGTCGAGCGTCACTTGCTGACGAGCGGGCAGCCGCTGTCCTCGGCTTTCATGAAGGCCTTGTCGCCGGGAATGGTCGCCAGGTAGGTGTAGTAGTCCCAGTCCTTCTTGCTCTCCTCCGGCTTCTTGACCTGGTAGAGATACATGTCGTGCACCATCGAGCCGTCGGCCTGCACTTTGCCGTTCACAGTGAACACGTCGTTGACCGGCATCTCATGCAATTGCTTGGCCACCGCTTCGGTCTCGTCGGTGCCGGCCTTGTCGATGGCCTTCAGATACTGCGTCACCGCCGAATAGGTGCCGGCCTGGACCATGTTGGGCATGCGGTTGGTGCGCTTGAAGAAGCGCTGCGCGAAATCGCGGCTCACATCGTCGCGGTCCCAGTAATAGCCTTCCGTCAGCACCACGCCCTGTGCCGCCTGCAGGCCAAGGCCATGCACTTCGGCCAGCGTGAAGAGCAGCGCCGCCAGCCGCTGGCCGCCGGCGACGATGCCGAACTCGGCCGCCTGCTTGATCGAGTTCGAGGTGTCGAGGCCGGCATTGGCTAGGCCGATGATCTTGGCGCCGGAGGACTGCGCCTGCAGCAGGAAGGAGGAATAGTCGGTGGAGCCAAGCGGATAGCGCACCTCGCCCAGCACCTTGCCGCCACTGGATTCCACGAGCTTGGCGGTCTGGTCCTTCAGCGAATAGCCGAATGCATAGTCGACGGTGATGAAATACCAGCTGTCGCCGCCCTGCTGCACCAGTGCGCCGCCGGTGCCGACCGCTTGGGAGTGGGTGTCGTAGGCCCAGTGGAAACCATAGGGCGAGCACTGCTTGCCGGTGAGGTCGGTGGAGGCGGCGCCGGTGACGATGTCGATCTTCTTCTTTTCCTTGGAAAGCCCCTGGACGGCGAGCGCGACGGAAGACGTGGTGAGCTCCATGATCGCATCGACCTGCTCGGTGTCGTACCACTGGCGCGCGATGTTGGAGGCGATGTCCGGCTTGTTCTGGTGGTCGGCGCTGACGATCTCGATCGGCGCGCCCTGCACCTTGCCGCCGAAATCCTCGACCGCCATCTTGGCGGCCTCGACCGACCACTTGCCGCCGAAATCGGCATAGACGCCGGACTGGTCGTTCAAGATGCCGATCTTGACCTTGCCGTCCGAGATTTCGCCAGCCGCCGCCGGCATTGCGGATGCCGCAATGAGCGCGGCGGAGACGAGATAGGATGCTTTCACTGGTAGTTCCTCCCTTGTGGCCAACCACGGGAAACGCGGCGGACCTCGCAATGGTTCAACAGTTCCGTCGGATTGTGGATTGACGCCTCGATCCCGCCTGCCACTCCTATTCTTGCGGGCCTGCTCGTTTGCGGCTGGGCCGCCGCGCGCCTTGGGTGCACGGGCCCGAGCCTAGCATCACATTTCGCTGGCCGGGAATGCTATTTTCGTAGCATGCGGATGGGTTGGGGGCAGCATGGTGTCCCTTCACCAGGGCAGCCGCTTGCCATCGCTAAAAAGCCGCCGGTCGGACCGTCGGGCAAGGTTGCGGCGCAGACGATGCCGGCCGCGCCTTGCGCGACGGGGCGGCCGCCGGCACCGCCCATGTCGCGACCCAGCCGGGGCAGGTCGAATTGACCAGCAAGCGCCCCCTCCCCGCCAGACACAATCCGGAAACAAGATTCAACAGCCCGGAAAAACTCGCGAAAAGACCGGCTGTCATAAGCGGCACCGGAGCAGCCGAACTACGGCCAGCGACAACCTGATATCGATCTTCGAAAAAGGAATGCCGACTTATGAAAAAGACCCTTCTCTCCGTTCTCGGCCTGGCGGTCGCGCTTGCTTTCGCGGTGCCGGCGCTCGGCACTACCGAAGCCAACGCCGCCGCGACCACGATGGCTGCGACCACGACGACCACCGCGGCTCCGGCTGCGGCCACCGAGACGGCCAAGCCGGACGCCAACGGCCCGCACAAGTAGCATGTCAAGCACCATCGCCGTCACGCCCGCAAGCATCACGTGAAGAAGCACTCGAAGCATCACGCCAAGAAGCATCATGTGAAGCACCACACCAAGAAGCGTACCCACAAGAAGCACGGCAAGAAGCTCGCCGCATAAGGCGCGTCGCCGGCTTTTGGCTTTTCAGCAATTGGCCAAAAACTTCATGACCGGATGATCCCGGACCGCTTCAACAGGGTTCGGGATCATCGCTTCCCGGAAACGCCGTCCCTCAAAGGCGGCGTTTTTGCTTACCAGGTCGCTGGCGCGGTCGTCCGGTCCGGATCGTGCCTTACTTCTTCTGCGGATAGATCGTCTCGCCGCGCTTCAGCATTTCGACGAACGTCTCGATCTTCTTCTTGCGCCCCGCCTCGGTCTTCATGTTGTGGACGCGGAAGGCGAGCGCGAAACGGTTCTGCGCCGAAAGCTTTGCCAGCATCGCTTTGGCCTTCGGTTCGGCATCGATCGCGGCCTGCAGGTCGGGCGGAAATGTCATCTCTTTCGAGCCGCCATAGGCGCGGTCCCAGCGGCCATCGGCTTTGGCCGCCTCGACTTCGCGCAGGCCATGCTCCGTCATGCGGCCCTCTTCGATCAAGCGCGCGACGTTGTCGACGTTGATCCTGCTCCAGATGCTCTTCCTGCCGCGCGGCGTGTAGCGCTGCAGAAAGCTCTTCTCGTCGAGCGACTTGCGCACCGCATCGATCCAGCCGAAGCAGAGCACGACGTCGATCGCTTCCTTCGGCGTGATCGAAGGAAGGCCAGAGCCAACCTTGTGGATCTTGATCCAGACCTCGCTTTCGCCGGCGTGGTTTTGGCTGAGCCAGAAGTAGAAGCTTTCAGCGTCCGAGAACTCGTGGACCTTGCTCGGGTCGACCTTGATGGGGGCCATCGGTGTTCCTTCTTTTGCGTGAGCCGAGGCTCCGATCTTCCCCTTTGTTGGGAGACGGCCGGCAGGCCAGAGGGCGCGCTGTCCCGCCAATCCTGTCGAGTCGTCGTCGCCGCTTTGGCTTATAGTCGTGGGAGTTTAAGGCCGCGTTCCTTCGCGCGCCGTCTGCCCTGCTGGCTGAATTATCAGAGCCGCGCCAGCCAACCATCGGACTCTCCGATAACACTATCAGTTTCTTCCGTTTCCCTTGCGGGTGCCGGCCTGCCACATCACCGTCCATGCAAAGGAAAGGCATGGACATGGATGAGACAAAAATCCTGATCGTCGGCGGCGGTTCGGGCATGGGGCTGGCGCTTGCCAGGCGCTGCCTCGACGAAGGCGCCGGCGTCATCATCGCCGGGCGTAATGCAGCGAGGCTGAACGCTGCGCGCGATGAGCTCGATCGCCCGGCCGCGCTGGCAACGGCGATGGTAGACATCAGCCGCGAGGCCGAGGTCGCGGCGCTGTTCGCGCGCATCGGCCGGCTCGAGCATATCGTCAGCACGGCGGCCGATATCGAAGGCGCCTACCGGCTTTTGCCCGAGATCGAGCTTTCGGCGGCGCAAAAGGTTGTCGACAGCAAGTTCTACGGGCCGCTGCTGTTGGCCAAGCATGGCGCGCCGAAACTTTCGGCCAATGGTTCGCTCACCTTCGTCTCCGGCATTGCCGCCTACCGCCCGGCCGCGCGCGGCTCGGTGGTCGCGGCCGTCAACGCCGGGCTCGAAGGGCTGGTGCGGGCCTTGGCCATCGAGCTGGCGCCGATCCGAGTCAATGCCGTCTCGCCCGGCTGGGTCGACACGCCGATCTGGCAATTCGTTGCCGGCGATGCGAAGGACGAGACGCTTGCCGCGATGGCGAAGCGCCTGCCGGCGGGACGGGTCGGACGGCCGGAAAGACATTGCGGACGCGATCCGCTTCCTGATGGGCAACGGCTTTACGACGGGAACGACGCTGCATGTCGAGGGCGGGCAGCGGCTGGTCTGACGAGCGCGAAGTTTTCGCCCATCGCCGCGAGCAAGAGCTTCAGCGCCGGCGGCTGGACGCGCCGGCGCCGCCAGACCATGACCAGCTCCGCCGAGCGGATCGGGCCCGGCCATGCGATCTCGGCCACCTCGCCGCGATCGAGCGCCGCGGCGACCGCCAGCCGCGGCACAAGGCCGAAGCCGGCGCCGGCCGCCACCAAGCCGGCGATGGTGTCAATGCTGCCAGCCTCGGCCGCGAGCTTCGGTCCGCCGAGGCCCGCCTCGGTGAAGGCCGTGTCGACCATGACGCGGTAGACGCATCCGGTTTCGGTGGCGACGAAACGCTTTTCGGCAAGTTCCGCCAGATCGACATCCGCCCGGTTCTCGCCCGGCGGCGCGATCAGCACCAGCGGCTCGGCCGCGACGGGGCGCCTGGCGAAGCGCTCGTCGGGCTCGCTGGCGCCCGGTCTGTCGAAGCAGAAGGCGACGTCGATCCCGCCCTCTCCCAGCCTGCGGCGCAACTCGCCGCTGCCTGCGATTTTCAGCCTGATGTCGATGTCGGGATGAACGGGCTGGAAATCGGCGAGCCAGCCGGGAAGTTTTGCCGAAGCGATCGTCTCGAGCGCGCCGATCGACAGGCTGCCGGCCGTCTCGGCCCTGGTGGCATCGATGGCGGCCCGGGCGTCGTCGGCGAGCGCCAGCAATTCCTCGGCGTAAGCTTGCAGCGCCTCGCCGGCCGGCGTCAGGTCCAGCCCTTGCCGCGACCGTGTGAACAGCGTCGCGCCCAGCTCGGCCTCGAGCGACTGGATCTGGTCGCTGACGCTCGACTGCGCGAGATTGAGCTCGCCCGCCGCGCGCGTGACGTTGCGTGTGCGCGCGACCGCGAGAAAGGTCTTCAGCAGCCTTGGATGCACGTTACTGCAGCTGCGGCTTCTTGAGGAAGGAGTTGCGGTCGGCCGATTTTACGCGAAGCCAGGTCTCACGGCCGTCGCGCACGACGCGCAACGGAATTTCCGCGCCGGCCGGGTTCTGCCAGAGTTTTCGATAGAAGTCGGCGAGACCGTCAACCTCGCCGTCGCGCACGTCGGAGATGATGTCGCCTTGGCGAAGGCCAGCCTTTGCCGCGGGACCACCTTCGGCGACGCTCATCACCACCACCATACCGTTCGACTCCGCCGAGAAGGCGCCGAGCCACGGGCGCGGCGGCTTGGCGACCTGGCCGCGCTTGACCAGATCGTCGAGGATCGGCGTCAGAAGGTCGATCGGCACGATCATGTTGATGTCGGCAACTTCGCCGGCGCGGCTCATCTGCAGGCGCAGCGAGCCGACGCCGAGCAGCTCGCCGTCACGGTCGAACAGCGCAGCACCACCCCACGACGGATGCGCCGGCGCAGTGAAGATCGCCTCGTCGATGAGATATTCCCAATAGCCGGCGAATTCCTGCTTGGTGACGATGTGGGCGTCGACCTGCTGGCCGATGCCGTCGGCAAGCGTCACGGCGTCGCCGATATTGGCCTTCCTGGCATTGCCGAACTTGACTGCCGGCAGCCCGAGCGGCGCCAGCGCCTGCACCAGGCCGAAGCCGGTCTCCTGGTCATAGGCCAGCGCATGCGCCGCAACCACGCGGCCGTCCTGGTCGGTCAGCCAGACCTCCTCGGCCTCGGTGATGAGATAGCCGATGGTGAGAACCAGCCCGCTGTCGCGGATCACCACGCCGCTGCCCTCGCGGCGCGTGCCCAGCGCATTGGCGGTGAAGGCGTCGTCCGGAACCGTGGCGCGCACGGCCACGACGGAGCGCGAGATTTTTTCGATGGTCATCGTCGATCCTGAATTGCGGGTCTTTTTCTATAAGTATGGCCAAAGGGACGCGGTGCAAGGGCATCTGTCCCTGACGGAGAAGGCGGGGCGCTGCTGGCCCAAGCGTTAGTTCAACGAAATTTGAACTTTTTTCTTTGACGCCCGCGCAACCGCACCTAAATCTTGCGCCAACGAACCCCGCATCCGCCCACAGCAACAAGGCCTCCCGAGATGAACCAGTACAACCCGCCGAAAGTCTGGACCTGGAACAAGCCGAATGGCGGCACCTTCGCCTCCATCAACCGGCCAGTCGCCGGGCCGACGCACGAGAAGGAATTGCCTGTCGGCAAGCATCCGCTTCAGCTCTATTCGCTGGCCACGCCCAACGGCCAGAAGGTGACGATCATGCTGGAGGAGTTGCTGGCGCGCGGCCACAAGGGCGCCGAATACGACGCCTGGCTGATCCGCATCAATGACGGCGACCAGTTCGGCTCGGGCTTCGTCGAGGTCAACCCGAACTCCAAGATCCCGGCGCTGATGGACCGCAGCGAGCCGAAGCCGGTGCGCGTGTTCGAGTCGGGCTCGATCCTCACCTATCTGGCGGAAAAATTCGGCGAGTTTCTGCCGACGGAGCGTGCAGCGCGGGCCGAAACCTTCTCGTGGCTGTTCTGGCAGATGGGCTCGGCGCCCTATCTCGGCGGCGGCTTCGGGCATTTTTACGCCTATGCGCCGGAGAAGATCGAATACGCCATCGACCGCTTCGCCATGGAAACCAAGCGGCAGATGGACGTGCTGGACCGGCGGCTGGCCGAAAGCGAGTATCTCGCCGGGCCGGATTACACCATCGCCGACATGGCGGTCTGGCCCTGGTATGGCGGGCTCGCCAAAGGCCGCAGCTACAACGATGCCGCGCAGTTCCTCGCCGTGCATGAATATAAGCACGTGCAGCGCTGGGCCGACGCGATCGACGCCAGGCCGGCGGTAAGGCGCGGCCGCATGGTCAACCGCATCTCCGGCGATCCGGCCTCCCAGCTGCACGAGCGCCACGACGCCAGCGATTTCGAGACGAAGACGCAGGACAGGTTGCAAGCGGCGGAGTGAGCTGCTGATTTCCCCTTGCGTGGGAGATGGCCGGCAGGCCAGAGCGGGTCGCTGCGCCTGGAGCGCCGACGCCCGACGAACAATAAGAGGGCAAGTTGGCGCATCGTGCGCGCCGCCCCCTCTGTCGCCTTCGGCGACACCTCCCCCTCAAGGGCCCTCAAGGGGGGAAGATCAGCTACCTCCCGTAGGTGTAGGTCACACTGGCCTCCGCCAGCGCCTGGCTCTTCGCCGCGACCGACACCATTTCGGGCGACGGATTTTCCGGCGTGCGCAGCTTCGCCTCACTCAGCGCATAGAGCGTGAAGACATAGTGGTGCGTGCCGCTGCCGGGCGGCGGACATGGGCCGAAATAGCCGGCGCGACCGACGCCGCCCGTGCCGGACACCGTGCCCTTCGGCAGGCGCTTGCCGCCTTTGGAGCCGGCGCCTTCGGCGAGGCCCTTGGCGCTTGCCGGGATGTTCCAGGCAAGCCAATGCCAGAACCCCTTGCCGCCATTGGCATCGGGATCGAACATGGTGAGCGCGTAGCTCCTGGTGCCCGCCGGCGGTTCCTTCCAGGCAAGCGCGATCGAGACGCTCTTGCCGCCGCATCCGGGCTTGTCGCCGAGATATTTTGCGTCCCACTTGTCGTTGGAAACCGACGGGCTGGAGATCTCGAAGGCGGATGCCTGGGTGGCGAAGGCAGCGAAGGCAAGTCCAATCAGGCCGAGGCGCGAAGTCATGGCTTCACTCCTTCTAGTTGGATTGCCGAAAGTCTATCCGAAAGGCGCGCCGGAGCCGAGCAACTTTGCATGACGGGCCGGCAGGCGCCGGAGCTGCCGATCTCCCCCACAAGGAGAGGATCCGGAGCACTGCGGATGACCAGTGTCACGCGCGGCGATGCGTGTATACTATCCCCCCCTCTCGCCAATCCGGCGACACGATTTGCCCTTGCCGGCCCTTCCTGAAAGTGCCGCCACGCGATCTGGCTGTTGGCTCAGAAAAACAGAGCTATGCGGTTCTTCACGAATTTTTTCAGCCGGAACATCCCCTGGAAAGCTCCGTTGGAAACTTAGTCAACGATGCAAACCAATGGAGATTTCCTGATGATGAAGAAGATTCTCGCAGCTTCCGTTCTTACCCTGGCGCTCGCGACCTCGGGCGCCATGGCTCAGACAGCCGGTGCAAGCGGCGACGCCAGCGGCAGCGTTTCGGGCGGCGTCTCGGGCACGACTGGCGGCGCCTCGGGCGGTGCGACGGGCGGTGCCACGGTTACCACGCCGGCAACCCCTGGCACGGATACGACCACCACGAATTCCACGAATTCCATGAATTCCACGAATTCGACGAACCAGCCGGCTGGCATGCAGGATCGCTGCAAGGATACGGGCGCCAACGATACCGACAACAACACGGCCAGCGGCAATACGACCTCGAACATGCAGAACTGCAACAAGTAGCGCCGGATCGCCGACACAAAAAAGCCCCGCCGGTGGAAGCCGTCGGGGCTCTTTCGTTGAGGCCTTGAAGGTGGGACTTCGCTGCCTGCCGATCCAGGGGGTGTTGGATCGGCCGCGACCCTAGCCGAAGAATCGGCGTGGCTATAATCACGGCTGCGCACTACCAATCACGCCTGCGCGAGAAGGAGGTGATAGCCGGCTTCGATCTCTCTTTGAGGGAATTGGCTACCTCAGCAGCTTCGCCAATCGCGGCACGCCCTCGCCCACCGCGCGGTCGTCGGCCAGCGTGAAGGACATGCGCAGCGTGTTGCGGCCGGTGCCGTCGGCATAAAAGGCGTTGCCCGGCACGAAGGCGACGCGCGCCTCCTTCACCGAACGCGCCAGCAACCCGGTGGCGTCAGTGCCTTCGGGCAGCGTCAGCCAGACGAACATGCCGCCTTCCGGCCGGCTCCAGGAAATGCCGTCCGGCATGTTTTCCTCGAGCGCGCCGAGCAACGCGTCGCGGCGACGGCGATAGGCACCGATCAGCTTCTCCACCTGGGCGTCGAAGATGGTCTCGGCAACGCGATGCATGACCATCTGGTTGATCGAGGGGCTGTGCAGATCGGAGGCCTGTTTCATCAGCACCAGCTTTTCCACCACATGGCGCGGGGCGCAGACCCAGCCGACGCGCATGCCTGGGGACAGGATCTTGGAGAAGGAGCCGCAATAGAGCGTGCGGGCATTGTCGATGCCGCCCGAGCGGGCGCAATCCAGCGCCAGGATCGGGGGCACCGCCTCGCCGTCATAGCGCAGTGCCCGATAGGCGGCGTCCTCGATGACGGCGATGTCGAGCTCGCCGGCGAGGTCGAGCACCGCCTCGCGCTGCTTGCTATCCAGCGTGTTGCCGGTCGGGTTGGCGAAATCCGGCACCAGATAGGCGAATTTCACTTTGCCGCCGTTAGCCGCGGCGGCCGCGCGATAGGCGTCCGGCGTCATGTTGCCGCCGGCGGTGTTCAGCCGGTCGTAACGCGGCTCGTAGGCGTTGAAGGCTTGCAGCGCGCCGAGATAGGTCGGCCAGGTGACCAGCGCGGTGTCGCCGGGCGACAGAAACAGCTTGCCGAGATAGTCGAGCGCCTGCTGCGAGCCGGAGGTGATCAAGATGTTGCCCTCGTCGCATCGAATGCCGAGCCTGCCCATATAGGCGGCCAACCATTTGCGCAGCGGCAGAAAACCTTCGCTGACCTGGTATTGCAGCGCGGCTCCCGCTTCCGTGCCGCCGAGCACGGCCTGATAGGCATCGCCGATGGCCTCGGCCGGAAACAGCGAGGCATCGGGAATACCGCCGGCGAACGAGATGATGTCGGGCTGGTCGAGCAGCTTCAGGAGCTCGCGGATTTCCGAGGCCTTCATGCGCGAGGAGCGCGAGGCCAGAAGGTTCAACAGGGTCAAGACGCACCTCCCGCAGTGCTTCGTTCAGGGGCTTAGCATTTGGGTCAGCTTCGTTGACCTATTATCAGGCCACTTATCAGGCCACGTCCGTCGCGTGAATACACAAAACGGCCATGGCGCATCGCTCTGACGACATTTGGCCCACATATCCTGACGGAGATATCTGACACGACGGCGGTCCGCTCATCGCGGGATTGTCGTAATATTAGAATAGGCGCATATTGTCTGAAGCCGAAGCCGTGCTCCGGCTGAACCGCCTGTTGGCCATGGTGCCCGGGCGGTCCGTGACCAGGTCAAATGTCAGTGAAACAACAATCACCTCGGCTGCTCAAACCATTGAGCAGCCTGAGGCAATGATATTTGGAGGAGATAGCCATGAAGGTCACCATACTGGCAAGTTACGAACCCCATGCCGCCAAAGGGCTGATGCAGGGATCGAACCGCGAAGCTGCAATCCAGGCGCTCTTTGAAAGCGTCGGCGGCAGGATGAGCAGCGTCATGTTCACGCGCGGCATTTACGACGTCGTCGTCAATGGCGAGGTGCCGGATCAGGTCGCCGGGATGGGCATGGCTCTTGCCGTGCGCGCGAGCGGCTCGTTGAGCGAGCTGGTCGTCCTCGAAGAACTCGACATGAAGGCGGTGCTCGCTGCCGCCAACAAGGCTGCCGGCGCCTACAAGCCCGCCGGCTGACGGCCTGGCCAGGCAGCGCGGACGGCGTGTTGGTCGTCCCGTGCTGCCGGCATCACGTCACCGCAGGCCGAGCTTTGCTGACGCATGCCCATATCCCAAAACCGTTCCGCACTCTTGGGCAACATGCACTAGAACGGCAATCGAATTTCGTCGTCCCGGGCCGTATCGGGCCATCCGATGTCCTTGCGGATCTCCGGCGGCAGTTCGTTCAGCTCGCGCGTCGTCCTGCGGCGCCTGCTCGCCCGCGCGAACGCGGCGCGGATTCGGTTAAGGCTCTTAAACATCGCAACCTCCACAAAGCAGCGGCAGAATTGGCGGCCGCCCTCCGGGCGCCGCTTTTGAGGTGCGTCTGTAACCAGGCGATTGCGCGCAGACGGTGAAATGCTTCACGAAGCCGGAGCGGCCTGAAACATTTGTGTGCGAATTAAACTGGGTTTCGACGCCGCGGCACTAGAGGCGAGCGCCAACAGACGGCGCTGCCGGCTATGACGGGCGCACAATTGCTGACTGCCTTGCTCGCCAAGATAGACGTCAGGCGTTAGTCCGTACTGCCGGAAGGAAGTTGCTGCGCGGTCTGCGCCGAGAGCCGGCCTTTGCGGACAAACGTCGGCTTCGAATATTCTTTCTTCATGGCGAAATCTCCCCTGCCTCGCCGGAAAATGCGGTACGGCTATCGGACTGTCAAGCAGATGGCAGCCCGGTGAGGCCGGCCCGATCGACAACCTTCCCCTCCCGCGCCACTTCCCTGCCTGCGCGATACACGGTCCGCTCCTTCGGCACCGCCACCACCGCTTCCGGCACATGCTCGGCCCTGAGCGCAACGAAATCGGCCTTGGCGCCGACGGCGATGCCATAGCCTTCGAGCCCCAGCGCCCTGGCGCCGGCATGGCTCACCACGTCGTAGGCTGCTTCCAGCTCGCGATCCTCGTAGAAGCCGGAGCGGTAGCCGATCATGTTGGCGCGGTTCAGCATGTCGCCATCGCCGTAGGGCCACCAGGAATCGCGGATGTTGTCGGAGCCGGCAAAGACCGTGACGCCCGCCTTGCGCAATGCCGCCACCGGCGGGAAAGGATGGTTGCCGGGCGCGTTGGTCATGATGGCGACGCCGGAGGCGGCGAGCAGCTCGCCGGCTTTGGCCAGCGCGTCGGCGGAAATGTCGCCCAGCGCATAGGCGTGGCTGACGGCGACTTTGCCTTGCATGCCCAGTGCCGTGCTCCGCGCGGCGATCTCCTCGATCTCGAACAGGCCGAGGGTGCCGCCGTCATGCAGGTGGATATCGATTCCGGCGCCGTGTTTTTCGGCAAGGCCGAAGACGACGTCGAGATGACCCTTCACATCGCGGTCAAAGCTTGCCGGGTCGAGCCCGCCGATCAGATCACAGCCGAGCTTCAAAGCCTCGTCCAGAAGCTCGGCGGTGCCGGGCGACGACTGGATGCCGCTTTGCGGGAAGGCGACGAGCTGGATGTCGATCAGCTCGCAATATTTTTCGCGCACGGCAAGGATCGTCTCGACATGTTTCAGCCCGACCGCGGCGTCGACCATGATATGGCTGCGCATCGCGAGGCTGCCATTGCCAACGCAAAGCTCGAGCTGGTTTTTCGCGCGCTCGTCCATCGGCGCGGCCTGCTCGAGGTTCCGCATCTGGAAGGCGACCCGCTCGCGCACGTCGAAGCCGTTGGTGCAGGGAATGTGCGGGCGCCAGACATCGCCATAGAAGGAGGTGTCGAGATGGATGTGGCCCTCGATGAAGGCCGGCAGCACGAGCTGGCCGGCGAGGTCGACGGCGCCTGGCGGCGCGCCGGCGGCATTGGCGGCGGGCGTGATGGCGCTGAAGCGGCCGTCGGCGACGGTGAGGTCGGCCAGGGAGCCGTCGGCGAGTTTCGCGTTGAGAAAGCGGGGCAAGTGCAATCCATCAGCAATGATGCATCAGTCGTCGTCCCTCGGCCGCCAGAGGTCAATGCGGATCGGGATAGAAAGTGTTTCGCCCAAGTTCTCTGTCACCCGCGGTTGGCAGATCGCGCGCCCGGCCGGCTGCGCCGCCGTTAACCTTAATTCCAAGCGGCGGTGGGGAAGTCCCTGTCGCCTGCCTATTCCGCTATCGCGGAAGTTTCGGCACGAGAAAAACATGCCATAGTCCAGGCTGCGGTACGAGGCCGCCTTGGTCGACGCGGACGCCCAAGCACATCCCCAACAATGTCGCCCCCAACGGCCGCGTCGACCTTGTACTGAACGGCGATCTGACCCGGGTCGCCGTTTTGTTTTTGGCCATCAGGCCTGGGACTTGGCGTATTCCGCGACCAGCCCGTCATATTCCTCGAAGGCCGGCAAGGCCGCGTAGCTGTGCAGGGCGGGCGTCTCGGCCCAGGGCAGCTTCTCGCTGGTCCAGGTCTCGACGAAAGGCGTGAACCAGGCGGGGTCGTACAGCATTGTCGGGCGCAGGTTGACGAACCAGTCGAGCCCCTCCGGCCGGGTGAACATCCAGCTCATGCAGTAGCCGCAGAAATAGTGTTTCGAAGCGCCGTGCAGGCCGCCGATCACCGGTTCGCCCTTGGTGATCTCGAACCCATCCGCGGGAATGGCGGCGCTCAGCGAATAGGCGCTCGACGACATCTTCTGGCAGCCGGTGCAATGGCAGGCCATGGTGAGCAGCGGCTTGGCGGAGATCCTGAGGCGCACGCGGCCGCAGCGGCAGCCACCTTCGGCAGGCAGGGAGGGGATTGGCATGAGCGCTCCTTGGTTGGTTTTCCCTTCTCATCCGTCGCCTTCGGCGACACGTTCTTCCCACAAGGAAGAAGGAGGAGCCAAGCCCTCAGCCCCCAATCAGCGCCGCGGTCGTCGTCAGCCGCGCGCCCTGCTCGGCGAAGGCTTTGTTGTGCCGGATGATGATGTCGGGCGCTTTCTCCTCCTCGGAATCGAGCGTCGAATGCGCATCCGAAACGACGGTGACGCCGAGGCCCTGGGCAAGAGCGCCTTTCACCGTGGCGGCAACGCAGAAATCGCTCTGGGCGCCGATGAGCACCACGTCGCGAACGCCCTGCCCCGCGACCCACTGCCCGAGATCGGCGTTGGAGAAGGCATTGCCGACGCTCTTGCCGAAGGTCGGTTCGCCGGCCGCCTGGCCGAGCTGCGGCCATACCGGCCAGCCGGAAGCGCCCGGTGCCAGCGGATCCCCCGCCGGCCCGTCATGACGCACGAAAGCCACCTTGCGGCCGGTTTTGCGCGCCCAATCGATCAATTTTCGCGCGCGCTCGGCAATGACGTCGGCATCATGGATCGGCGGATCGAAACGGCCGTCGAACATGCCGGTCTGCAGGTCGATGACGATCAGCGGAGCGGCGGCCGAGGGAGCGGTGTCTGGCATGGGCGCGAAGATAGCGGAGGTGGGGGGTGGGTCAAGGACGGGGACGAGCGTGGTCCCCCTGTTGTCGGGGAGATCTGCGATTTCGCCGCCTCAACCTATCCCGCCCGTGACCACATACGCGCCGGCGCTCCGCCCATCCGCCAGCCTCACGATCGCCGTGACGATCGAGCCGTAAGCGCCGCGCCAGACGCTGTGGAAGCCCTGATGCGTTGCAGCCGGCACGACGGCCCGGCCGGTGTGGCGGTTGCCGCTTCCCCGCATGGTGACCGGTTCGCCGTTGACGTGGACCTTGAGCATGGCTGCATCCTGCCCGGCCTCGCCCGCGTCGATCTCCAGCGCGATCGCGATCTCGTCAGTGTCGTCGCCGGCGTGGATTGTCTCGGCGGTGAGGGCCAGCATAAGCGGCGCTTCGCTGAGGCGGCCCAATGTGCCTCCGCTCTCTTCAAACACCTCATCCGCCAGCGGCGGCGTGCGTGGCGGGACGGTGCGGCGGTTGGTGGCGCGCTCGTAGCCGCCGGCAAGCCGCAGCAGCGCCACGTCGTCATAGGCCTTGCCGGCGAAGGTGAGGCCGACCGGCATGTCGATATCGGCCATGGTGCCCATCGGCACCGTCACCGTCGGGATGCCGAGATGGCGCCAGACCAGATTGCCGTTGGCGACCCAGGTGCCGTTGCGCCAGGCAAGATCGGCGGAGGCCTCGTTGACATCCGCATCGGCCGGGCCGACATCGGCGACGGCCGGCAACACCACGGCGTCGAGGCGATTGGCGTCGAGCCAGTTCTCGAAGTCGATGCGGCGCGTCTCTTCCAGCCCCTTGAGCCCGTCCTCGATGGTGGGGATGGCCTCGAGCGGGCTCACCCCGTTCTTCGCCCGCTCGACATAGTCCGCCAGGTCGAAGCCGTCGTCGCCATAGCGGTCGGGCAGCGTGCCCGGCGGCTGTGGAAAGATTTTGAGGCCGTCGACCGAGGCAAGATCGGGAATCGCCGGATCAGCATTGGCGCGCAGGAAATCGTCCCACGACCAGATCGACAGGTCCCAGATCTCGCGGTTTGCAAATTCCTCCGGCACCAGGCCGCGATCAACCATGGAGCGCGCGCCCGGACGGTCGCGCTCATAGTTCGATACGACGGGGAAATCGACCTCGACCACCTCGGCGCCGAGCGCCTGCAGGTCATGCGCAGCCTGCCGCCAGAGCTCCAGCACCGAGGCGCGCGTCTCGATCGGCCGGTCGGCGCCGAGATCCTTGCCGATATACATTTTCGGCACGCCGAGCCGCTTGCCCTCGAGCGCGCCTTGCAGGGGAAGCCCGGTATAGCTCGCCGGCCTCAGCGCTGATGCCTTCGGGATCGAAACCCAGGGCTGCACACGCCAGAAGTCGCCGCGCGTTTCCTCGTCGTCGGCGACGATGACGTCGAGCAGCTCCAGCATGTCCGGCACGCTGCGCGTATGCGGCACCACCACATCCATGGTCGGCACCAGCGGCCAGTTGCCGCGCACCGAGATCACGCCACGCGACGGCGTGTAGGCGACCAGCGCGTTGTTGGAGGCGGGCGCGCGGCCGGACGACCAGGTTTCTTCGCCGAGCCCGAAGGCGGCGAAGGACGCGGTCGTCGCCGTGCCCGAGCCGTTCGACGAGCCGGAGGCGAAGGCGGCGGTGAGATAATCCTTGTTGTAGGGGCTCTCGGCGCGGCCATAGACGCCGCGCTGCATGCCGCCATTGGCCATTGGCGGCATGTTGGTGAGGCCGATGAGCACCGCGCCCGCGGCGCGCAGCCGGGAGATCGTGAAGGCGTCCTCGCTGGCGATCAGATGCTCGAAGGCCGGCGAGCCGGCCGCGACCGTCAGGCCTTTCACCTTGTAGCTGTCCTTGGCGGTGTAGGGGATGCCGTCGAGCGGCCCAAGCGTTTTGCCCGTGCGGCGTCGGCGGTCGGAAGCTGCCGCCTCCTCGAACACCTTTGGATTGAGGATGGGCACGGCGTTCAGCGCTATGCCGTGGCGGTCGTAATGGGCGATGCGCCGCAGGTACGCGCCGGTGAGCTCGACGCTCGTAATTGTGCCGTCTTCAAGCGCGCGGCGCAGGTCGGCGATCGAGGCTTCGACTATATCCATGGCTTGGCGAACCTCTTGTCAGCAATCACGCGTCCGGCGAAGGTTGGCTCGAAATTCGTAAGCCGCGATCCGTCACACCCCCCTCTGCCCTGCCGGGCATCTCGCCCGCAAGGAGGGAGATTGGATGTCGCGCAAGCTTTTGCCAAACCGCCGACGTTGCAGGGAGGGCCCCGTAGCCGATCTGCTGATCTCCCCAAAGGTCGGGGAGATGGCCGGCAAGCCAGAGGCGGCGCTGTCCTGCCGACAATTCAGACGATCGAACAGGTGCTGGTTCGGTGTTTTGACTTGCGTTCGATCCACCAGTCGTTCTGCCAATCTTCATAGCCGAGAAGCGAGCCCTCCATCCGCTCGAGAGCTTCGTTCCAGCCGGTTTTGGCGAACACTTTCGATAACAGCAGAAACGCGTCTATCCGCCACTCCTCCCCGGGGAGTGAGAAGAAGGCGCGCCGCCACCCTTGGAAGTCGGGGAAACGGGCGTGCTCGGCTTCGGTAAAGGGAGTATCGATGACATGACGCACCAACCGGCCCGAGCGCACAAACGGGTCGAAGCGAGCCAACGTTTCCGACAGCCATTCCGCCGGATAAGCGTCATGGAAGACTGCCAGCGGCTTGCGACCTTCCAGCATCAGCGGCAGCTCGAAATTCGTATGAACGAGATACGGGACCTCACGGATTGGATGCCAGGACTCGATGCGGTTGAGCCTTCGATCAAGCTCGCGAGGTGGAATGCATATCGCGCCAAGTCGCTCGAGGTCGTCCGGGTCCAAATGCCATGAACCGGATAGCTGTGGACTGTCGCACGCCAGAACCGCGCGAAGCTCTTCCAGGTCTGAGACGCGAATTCGGGCTTCGGCGACCGCCGAACCGGTCGCAGGATCGATCTCCTGCAGGACAAAATAGATGGATTCGGCAGTGTTGCTCACATGGTGACGATGGCTGCTTGGACAATACTTGTACAGGCTTTCTTCAGACAGCCCACATTCCTTCGCTTGCCCCTCTGCCCTGTTGGGCATCTCCCCCGCAAGGGGGGAGATTGGATGTCGCGCAAGCTGTCGCCAATCTCCTACTTTGCTACTGCGGCGCGCCGGCGAACAGCACCGTGCCATCCCCGCCTGCCGCCGGCCAATCGCGGATGGTGCGATCCATGCCGCCGGTCAAAAGCGTACCGTGGGCGGCGAAGGCGACCGAGTAGATCGGCCCGGTGCCGGGGTCGAACTCGGCGATCTCGGCGCCCGTATCCATATTCCAGATCCGCGCCGTGCCGTCGAGCGAGGCGGAGCCGAGCCGTTTGCCGTCGGCCGATAAGGCGAGCGCATAGACGGTGCCGGAGTGGCCGTCGAAGCGGCGGACTTCCTTGAAAGAGTCGAGGTCCCAGAGTTTTATCGTGTAGTCGCCGCTGCCGGTCACCGCATGGTGGCCGTCGGCCAGGAAGAGCGCGCCATAGGCGCCGCGATCGTGGCCGTGCCAGCTGCGCAGTTGCTTGCCCGCAAGGATGTCCCAGAGCTTCAGTTCGCCGTCGATGCTGCCGGTGAGCGCCCTGGTGCCATCTGGCGAGATGGCGACGGAACTCACCGACCAATCGTGGCCCGGCAGGACATGCAGCACCGTGCCTTTCTGCAAATCCCAGACGACGACGGAACCGGTGTCGTGGCCGCTGACGGCGAGCTTGCCGTCGGGGCTGATCTTCAGTTGCCGGACGCCGCCGTTCGCTCCGGACGAGAAGACGTGCAGCACTGCGCCATCGGAAAGCTGGCGCAGCACGATCTCGCCGTCGTCGCCGGCGGTGAGCGCACTTCTGCCGTCGGGCATGAAGAGCGCGCTGCGCGCCATGTCCTTGTGGACGCCGAGGTCGCGGATCAGCCGCTTGCCGTCGATATCCCAGAGCTTGATCATGCGATCGGTGCTGGCGCTCATGATCTGGTGGCCGTCGGCCGACACCGCCAGCCAGACGACGGCATCGCGGTGGCCTTCCGGCGCGGTCGGCTGGGCTGGGGGCGGTGGCCGAGGCGGCGCCAGCGTCTGCGGCGGCGTGGCCGGCGCCAGCGCGGTCTGCTGGGCCGGCGTTGTTGCAGGCTGCGCCGGTGCGGCGGGCTGCGGCGGAGCGACCGCCGGCTCGGACGGTGCGGCCGTGGGCGCCGGCGCGACAGGCGCGGAGGCCGGCTCGGTCTCAGGCTCCGCCGGAGCGACGGCGACTTCCCTGGCCGGCGCGGCCGCATCGCCCTCTGTTTCCCGCCACCGGCCGAACTGGTCGGCAAGGATGACGACAAGGGCAATGAGCGGCACGGCAAGCGCGATGCGGCGCAGCCGCGGGCGCCCGGCCGGCACGGTCGCAGCGTCGCGGCCGAACAGCGGCGCCGAAGGCTGATGCCTTGGCGCGCCCGGCAGCAGGCCGGCAAGGAGCGAAAGCCCGGCGAGAATCGAAAGCATGCCCGCCGCGCCGAAGATCCCGGCGCTCGCCGCGGCCGGGGGCTTGCCCCCCAGCGCCAGATAAAGCTTGGCGAAGCAGGCGAAGCCGACGACGAGCATCGCCAGCGCCAACAGCCTGTCGGTCGATCTTTTCATCGGCATCCCCCAGGCGCCTTCACTCCAACTGGCGGAAGGCGCATCGGCCATTCTAGCCGAGCTTTTCGCCGGGGCTAAGTGCAAGACATCACACGAAGAAAGAAAAACGTGCTTTGGCGCGGCGTGACTTCTTCAATCCCGCGCCGGCCGAATTTCGGCTTTACTCAGCCGGCCGGCCAATATCTGGATGCTCCGAACCGAAGCGTGATGTCTTTCGCTCCATAAACAAGCGGCGCGTGAGCAGAAATCCACACTCCCCAAGAATAACGAGCTCGACTACCCGCGCTGGTTGACAGCAAACGCTCTTATGACATTATCCGCCCGGGATTTTCAGGAGAGCCACAGCATGAAGAAGATTTACGAGAAGCCTGTGTTGGTCCGCAAAGGCAAGCTTTCGATGGTCGTCGCGGGTTCGACACCGGTCCCGGGTTGATTCGGGAACAGCCCGATCAGCTTCATTGATGTTTGAGACCAGCGGTCATCCTGGCTTGTTGCGTGACAAGGCGGCTGATTAACGTCTTGTCAATTCGAATGGTTAACGGGGGTTCAATCATGAAGAAGACTTACGAGAAGCCTGTGTTGGTCCGCAAAGGCAAGCTTTCGACAATTGTCGCCGGCGGTCCTTCCACTGTTGCCAATGGCGGCGCGCCGAGCTGATCTGCCGGACAATCTGCTGTTGATGCCTGCCGATCCTGGCTCCTTCTTGCGATCCAGGAAATTCGGGGAACCGGCCATGAAGAAAGCATATGAGAGACCAAGGCTGGTCAAGAAGGGCAGGCTTTCGGCAGTCACCGCCAACGGCGCCACTTCGTTCACGTTCTAAGCATTACAGCGCGTTGCACCGAAATTCAGGCAACGCGCTCTAATTCTTCGTTTGATGCAGGTCTTTCTGCCGAAGCTGCGGCATCCTTTGGGCGACATAGTTCGTCTTTGCTTGACACATATCTCGCCCATAAGCCGTCGCCCTTTGGCCGACAGGGATCAGAGCGCCAGCACCAGATCGTCCAGCACCATCTGCCAGTGATGCTTGGTCGACAGACGCACGCGCGTCACCGCCTTCAGCATCGGCGCGTATTGAACCGGTGCCAGCGCCGATAGCGCGACCTCGTCGCGCGCGATCAACTCGTCCCCCAGCCAGCTTTCGACCCACGCGCTCTCCCCTTCCGAGCGCAGCCATGCGGCGCTCAGCATCACCGAATGGAAGCCGAAAGGCGCCGCACGGCCGAACTCTGCCGGATGGCCGCTGCTGGTATAGGCAATATAGGCGCCCGAGACGTTGCCGTTTACGTAGCCTTCGCTGTTCCTGGTGTGGTCACGCGACATGGCGTTGAGATTGTGCCAGTCGAGCCCGGCGTACCCGGAAGGGATCTTGCTCAGGCCGCGCGTGGTGAGGTCGTCGAAGCCGATGGTGCTGAGCGCCGCATCGGGCTGAAGCGCCCCGGGCGCTAGCAAGCCGAGATCGACCGGATAGGCCGACAGCGCGAGGCGCCGGTCGAGCCCGCCGCCGGCGATCACGACCTGATCGGCCTCGGCGGCGAGCGGGAAGCCGAAGGTGGTGGCCGCGCAGAGCGGGTAGCTTTCGAGCAGCTGGCCGTTGCCCATCACGGATAGGGTTGCCGTGGCCGCGGCCGGCGTCCTGCCGCTCACTATGCGCGCAGGGCTAAGGCCGACGGGCCTTGGCAGACCCTCCCCAGCCAAACCGACAAGCGAGCCGGGCGCATCCGTCACGCGCACAGACTGGTTCTCGTTGGCGCCGCTGGCGCGCCAGCCGGGCGGCACGGAGACCGAAAAGCGAAACGTTCCAGGCGAGCGGATCACGGCGCTGCGCCGCGTCGACGACATCGGGAAATTGGCAAAACCGGCAGCGTTGCTTCGCGCCGCGACGATGAAGCGGCCGGACTGGTCGAACAGCCGCACCACGATGCCGGCCATCGGGCGGTCGGCCTGACCATAGGTTCCGTCGCCGTCGACATCCATGAAGACGAAGGATGAAAAGTTCAGCTTGCCGGATGTCGGACCCCAGGCGGTGCGGGGTGCATAGTCGCCGGCCGGATTGGCACTGCCGCGCGCCCTGCGGCGCTTGCGCCGCCAGCGCAAAGCGAGCGCGATGAGGGCAATGGCGCCGGCGATGACAAGGACGGAGATAAAGAGGACGAGGGCGTTGTCAGCCACGGCGGGGAAGCGTTGGCTGGAGAAAAATACTCAAGCTGAAAAGCATAAGGTCCGCACCCCCTCGTAGTCCTGCAAAAGCTAACGCGAGCCGTCGTTGCTGCACAGACATTATTTGCGAGAGACTGGCATCAAACGTAGAGACGCCGGCGGACAGCGCCGCCTTTCCTTTTTTCCGTGGAGAAGGTCAGGTCGCCAGTTCCACCCACACCGGCGCGTGGTCGCTGGCGTTTTCCTCGCCCCGCACCTCCCGATCGATGCCCGCTCCTTTCAGCTTCCGCGCCAGCTTCTTCGACAACAGAATGTGGTCGAGCCGTAGGCCGGCGTCGCGCGGCCAGCGGTTCCGGCGGTAGTCCCAGAACGTGTAGAGCTTCTCCTCCTTCGGGAAGACCTTGCGCAGCGCATCCGTCCAGCCCTGATCGATCAGCGCCGCAAAGGCGGCGCGACTTTCAGGCTGCACCAGCGCGTTGTCGTCATAGGAGCGGGTGGCGTAGATGTCGCGCGGCTCGGGCACAACGTTGAAGTCGCCGGCAAGCACCACCGGCAGGCCGGTGTCGAACAATTCGCTTGCATGCGCCGCGAAGCGCTGGTGCCAGGCGAGCTTGTAGGTGAACTTAGGCCCGGGCTGCGGGTTGCCGTTCGGCGCGTAGAGGCAGGCAATCACGATGCCATTGACCGCCGCCTCGATGTAGCGCGCCTGGCGGTCGGCATCGTCGCCGGGCAGCGCGTCGCGTGTCAGCACCGGCTCGGCGCCGCGAGCCAGGATCGCGACGCCGTTCCAGGTCGGCTCGCCCTTCCACACCGCGCCATAGCCGGCCTTCGCCAGCCGGGTCAGCGGAAACTGCGTGTCGCGGGATTTCAGTTCCTGCAGGCAGACGACGTCGGGCTTGGCTTTGACGAGCCAAGCCAAAAAGTTTTCCAGCCGGCTGTTGATGTTGTTGATGTTGAAGGTGGCGAGTTTCATTTGCCGAAGACGCCTCTTCATTCGTCATCCTCGGGCTTGACCCTAGGATCCATGCCGTGACCATCGCCGTGGAACCTTGCGGGGCAAAATTCTGAGCCGTTCCAATGCTCTAGCGTCACGGCATGGATCCTAGGGCCTGCGCCGCGTCGCTTCGCTCCTTGCTTCGCCCTAAGATGACGAAGCGAGAGGCGCCATCCGAGCTTTTATCGTCTCCGCCACCGTCTTCAGGTGATCCGCCACGGAAAAACCCGACACCGCCTTGCGGGGCTTGAGATCGTGGTCGCCGTCCTCCAGCCAGATCATCTCTATTGCCGCGGAAAGGCCGTAAGTCGCGACCTCGTCCTTGGTGCCGAACTCGTCGCGCGTGCCCTGGAAGATCAGCGTCGGCGTCTTCAGGTCGGCGAGATGTTTTGTCCGCAGTTGCTCCGGCTTTCCGGGCGGATGGAAGGGGTAGCCCAGACAAACCAAGCCAGCGATGTCGCCATTGGCAAACATCTCGTCGGCGACCATCGAGGCAACGCGCCCGCCCATCGACTTGCCGCCGATGATGAGCTTGCCGGTCAAGCCTTTGGCGCGCAGATCGGCGATCGCCTTGACATATTCCGGGTTCACCGTCTCGGCGCGCGGCGGCGGCTTGCGATGGCCAAAACGGCGCGCAGCCATGTAGTGGAACTCGAAGCGCGCGACGCGGAAACCGGCGGTGGCGAGAGCCTTCGCTGTCACGGCCATTGAGGCCGAGTCCATCGGCGCACCGGCGCCATGCGCGAGCAGGACGGTGACAGGGGCAGAGTCGGGGCCGTCGAAGAGGAAGTAGGTCATCGGGCGGGCTTCCTGGCAAGGCCGCACTCCGTCTCAGGCGCGAACATCTCGCTCACCGGCCATGTGCAAATCCACGAACTGGATCCCCTTCTGCGCCAGTCTTGCCCATTCGGACTCCGCGTCGAGCTCCAGATAGCGCGCCCACAGCCGGCGGGCTTCGGCCAGATTGCCGGCGTCGAACTCCAGCCGGGCCAGATTGAAAACCGGGTCGGCATAGGCCTTGTCGAGCGCGATCGCCTTCTGCAGGTGCCGCCGCGCCGAGGCGACCTTGCCTTCGTCGCCCACCAAGCCGGCGAGGTTGAACCAGGCTTCGACGAAGCCGGGATCGAGCTTTATCGCGCGGGCATAATCATGCGCGGCTTCCGCTGCGCGGCCGGCGCCGCGCAGGCAATTGGCGCGATTGAAGGCGGCGATGGCATCTTTCGGATCGATCGCCATGCAGCGCTGGTAGAGCGCTGCGGCCTCGTCGTGCCGCCCCTCCTCTTCCGCGGCTTCCGCCTCGGCGAACAGCTCCTCGAGCGTGTCGTCTTCCGGTGAGCCGAGGTCGAAGAGAAGCTGGCCGTCGAGCTCGCTGCGGCCCTCGTCGAGATAGATCGCGTCCGGCCGGCCATGCTGCGAACCGAGATTGAGCGACTTGGCGGTGAGCGAGGCGACCGGACCGGAGCGATGCACCGAGCGCGCGATCGCGCCCCATGTCGCGCCGCTGGCGATCAACCCGGCATATTTTCTGGCCAGGATCAGGTCGCGGAAGGAATAGGGTTCGCCGTCATGTTCGAAGGCGTCGAACAGCGACAGCATGTCGAGATCGCTGGCGGCAAGCCGCGACTGGTCGATCAGCGACTGCCGGGACAGCGACGACGCCTGAGGCGCCTTCAACAAGCCGAGCAAGCGCAGGAAGCCGTTTTCGCTGACCAATTCGCGCCCGGCTTCGCGCTCGGCCTGCACGCGGCGCTCGATGTCGCCATCGCCCGTTCTTGCCGTGGCCGCCTTGGCCAGCAGCGTGCGGCCGAACACGACATGGGTGGTGCGACGGGTGACGCCGCGCCTCAACTCGGCATGGCGGCGCTCGACCTCGCGCGCGGCGAGCCTGAGCGGAAACGCGGCCAGCGGGCCGACGGCGCCGAACACGGCGCCGGGGAGGATCACCGTCCCTCCCGTCACTTCTTGCTCTTGCCGACGGCTTTCAACAGGTTCGCTTTCAGCGGGTTCTCAGGCGCGCCGCCGCCGGCGGCCGCCTTCTTGGCGGGCTTGGCCGGCGCCTCCTCGGCCTTGCTCTTCGACTTGGCCGGCGGCTTGGCCGACTGCGACAGGCTCGCTTTCAGCGCATCCATCAGGTTGATGACATTGCCGCGTTCGGGCGCCGCCGCGATGATCGGCTTGTGGCCTTTGAGCTTCTCGCGGATCATCCCCATCAGCGCCACTTCGTAGCGATCCTCGTAATTCTTCGGATCGAAATGAGTTTCCTTCTGCTTGATCAGCGCCTGGGCGAGATCGAGCATTTCCGGATCCGGCTTGCCGGGCGGGATGTTGCCGAAATATTCAGCCGTGCCGCGCACTTCGTTGGGGTTCCTCAAGGTGCAGACGAACATGCCGTTCTCGCGCGGGCCGATCGTCACCACGCGCTCGCGGCTGGAAAGGACCAGGCGGGCGATCGCCAGCTTGCCGGATTTGCGCATCGCTTCGCGCAGCACCGCGAAGGTCTCCTCGGCCATGGCGCCGTCCGGGGCAAGGTAATAGGGCGAGTCCTGGTAGATGACGTCGACCTCATTCTCGTCGACGAAGGCCTCGATGTTCATCGTGTGGTTGGATTCGATCCGGACCGCGTCGAGATCGGCATCATCGATGATGATGTACTGCTTATCCTCATATTCGTAGCCCCGGACCAGGTCCGAGCGTTCGACCAGGCCGAGTTCGGGGTCGACCGGCTTCATGTTGATGCGGTTGTGGGTCTTCTTGTGCAACTGGTTGAACGAGATGCGCTCGCTCGCGCTGGTGGCCGGATAAAGCCGGACCGGACAGCTGACGAGGCTGAGCTTGAGGTAACCTTTCCAACTTGCCCTGGGCGCCATGATGAACTCCTACGCGGCCATGCACTGACAGTTACTTTTTTGGAAGCATGATTTTAGCCGAAAACCGGTTCCCACTTTTCGGGATCATGCTCCGGCGCTTCGTCCGAAGGACGGTTGGCGCTCCGGAAATCCTACACCGACCCTTGATGGTACATGCAAATTGCTGACGAAGTGTTCTTGGACCGGCTGGCGCGGAGGATAATTCAAATTGTAGGAAGCGTCGATGGAGATGGATTGGGGCTTGCGACTGGGCGAAAGTCTAGCAAGGAGCGAAGCGACGCACCCTAGGATCACGAAAAATGGGACGGCAAATCCCTGGCGGCCTCGTCGATCTCCGCCCACGGGTCGCCCGAGGTCTCCAACAGTCCCGGCAGCGAGGCGTAGTTCAGATCCTCGGGCGCGTCGATCGCCTCCAGATCGGTCCAACTCATCGGGGTCGATGCCGGCAGGTTGGTGCGGGCGCGCAGCGAATAGGGAGCGGCGGAGGTGTGGCCGCGGGCGTTGCGGTGGAAGTCGATGAAAATGCGCTTCTTGCGGTTTTCCTTGCCCATGACGGTGACGAAGGTGTCGGGCGCGCTTGCCGCGAGCAAAGTGGAAATGGTGCTCGAGGCCTGGTGCAGTTTCTTCCAGTTCTGCTTGCGCGTCACCGGCACTGTGATGTGGATGCCCTTGCCGCCGGACGTCTTTGCAAACGGCACCAGGCCGAGGCTCTCCAGCCCGCCCTTGATGTGGACGGCCGCCTCGACCACCTCGCGCCAGGAAATCCCCTCGCCCGGGTCGAGGTCGAAGACGATCTGGTCGGGCCTGTCGAGCTTGGTGCGGTGCGTGCCCCAGGTGTGGAACTCGACGACGCCGAACTGCGCCAGCGCCAGATAGCCCTTGGCGTCCTCGACCGAGAGGTAGGTCTTGGTCTCGCCTTCCGAACTGATGCTCTCGAACACCGCCACCGAGGGCGGCATGCCGGTGAAGGCGTGGCGCTGGAAGAAGCAGTCCTGCGGCCGTCCCGTCGGGCAGCGCACCAGCGACACCGGGCGGCCGATGATGTGCGGCAGCATGAAATCGCCGACCAGCGCGTAATAGACGGCAATGTCGAGCTTGGTCGGCCCGGTCTTACCGAACAGCCGCCGCTCCGGATTGGTGACCCAGATGGTGGCGAGGTCGGACTCGGCGATCAGCCGCTTGCGCTTGACCGCAACCGGCGTCGTCAGGCCGCCGACATCGCGCAGGCCGCGGAAGACGCCGTGGCGGATCGCATTGTCGGCGGTGCGGTTCGAATAGCGGACGCGTGCCGACAGCAGCGGCTTCACCCAATGCATCTCGCGCATGATCTCGCGCGGCACGCCTTCGGGCGGCGTGGCGCCGGCGGTCAGCCGCTCCAGCCGGGTCAGCAGGTCGGTCGCCATGTCGCGGTCGAAGCCGGTGCCGACCTTGCCGCGATAGTGCAATTCGCCGTCGACGAACTCGGCCATGCCGAGCGCCGCAAGCCCTTCCGCCCGGTCGGAGACGGTGTAGCCGGCGATGACGAAATCATCCGTCTTTTGCGCCTTGACCTTGGTCCAGCTCTTGGTGCGGCCGCTCATGTAGATGGCATCGGCGCGCTTGGAGACGACGCCTTCCAGCCCAAGGTCCGAGGCCTGGTCGTAAAGCCCGCGGCCATCGCCCTCGACGTGGTCGCTGTACTGGATGGCGGAGTTGGCCGCCTGGCCGGCGAGCAGTTCGGCAAGCAGCGCCTTACGCTTCTGCAGCGGCGCCCTGCGCAGGTCCCAGCCATCGAGATGCAGGAGATCAAAGGCGTAGAAATGCAGCTTCGAGCCGGCGCCCTGGGCCAGCGCGTCCTGCAGCAGCGCGAAGCGCGAGATGCCCTTGTCGTCCAGCACCATGATCTCGCCGTCGATGATCGCCCGGCTGACCGGCAGGCGCGAAAAGGCTTGCGGGAGATCGCCATAGCGCTTGGTCCAGTCGAGGCCGCCGCGGGTGATCAGCCGCACATTCCCGTCCACGACATGCGCCATGGTGCGGTAGCCGTCGAACTTGATCTCATGCAGCCAGAGCGTGCCGGTGTCCTCGCCGCCGGGCGGCTCGCTCACCTGCGCGGCGAGCTGAGGCTCGATGCGGCTTGGCGGGTCTGCCTTGACGGCGCCGGGCAGCGCGCCGGGTTTCAGCGAGCCAGGTTTCGGCGGCAGGCGCTGCGGCTTTCTCGGCGCCGCCAGTTCCTCGATGCGCCGGCCCGACTTGACGCTTTCCGGCCGCGCTTCGAGAATGTCGAGCTCGGAGTCGGAGGCGAGATCGCGCTCCTTGAAAAGCAGCCAGTTCTTCTTGTTCTCGTCCTCGCCGGGCTTGGGCTTCAGCCGGGTCAGCATCCAGCCGCCATTGAGCTTCTGGCCGGCGAGGCGGAACTTGAAGGCGCCGGTGCGCAGGCTCTTTTCGACGTCCTCCATCGGCGCCCAGGTGCCGGTGTCCCAGACGATCATCGGCCCGCCGCCATACTCGCCCTCGGGGATGACGCCCTCGAAGTCGATATATTCGATCGGATGATCCTCGGTCTCGACCGCGAGGCGCTTGTCGGCCGGATTGAGCGAGGGCCCGCGCGGCACCGCCCAGCTCTTCAGCACGCCGCCGACTTCGAGGCGCAGATCGTAGTGATCGGCGGTGGCGTGGTGCTTGTGGATGACGAAGCGATTGCCGCCGCCGACCTCCGGCCCGCCCGCGGGTTCAGGGGTGCGGGAGAATTCGCGCTTGGCGCGGTAGGTTTTGAGTTGGGGAGCTGGCATGGGTTAAGTGCCGAAGCGCGTAGCCGACAGTGGCAAGGGCCGCGATCCTTCGCGCCCCCGAGCCCGCGCGATCGTCATCCTCGGGGTTGACCCGAGGATCCATGCCGTGACCTTTACCGCCGAGTGCAGCCGAGCAGAACTTGGACCGTCGTGACGCGTCCAGGTCACGGCATGGATCCCAGGGTCTCCGCGACGTCGCTTCGCTCCTGCTCCGCCCTTGGATGACGAAGGCACTCCACTCAATCGTCGGTCGCCGGCGTCAATTCCAGCTCGGCCGGCGTCAGACCCTGCCGCAGCTGCGAGAGCCGGAACTCGTCGACCCAATAGGCCTCGCCGTCGACCAGCACGCGGGCGCTGTAAGTGCCGCCGGAAAAGCTCTGCGCGGTGACATAGACCTTGTGGCGGTCGAGCGCCTTCTTCACCGCGGCGCGGCGGGAATTTTCTCTGGCGACGGGACTGGCCATGGCTCACTCTGTACACGCTGGCGCTGAACAGTCTCTAAGGATGAATGAGAGCGGGGGGCGAGTCAATTTGGCGGGGCGACCGGAGCGCCAATCTCCCGTCAAGCGGGGGAGACGGCGGCAGGCTAAGACCAGAGAGGCACGCAAGGGAACGAGGCGTTTGAGCCAATAAGGGCCGCCGCTTTGCTGCTATGGATTTCCGAACAAAAAACTACGATGCGCCGGCGGGACAGCGCCAACCTCTGCCCTGCCGGCATCTCCCCCACAACGAGGGGGAGATTGGCTGTCGCGAGCGCCGCGCCCTATCTTGGAGTGCAACGAGGGAAGCAACATGTCCCACATCCGGGCGATGACGAAGAACGATCTGCCAGCCGTCTCGCGGCTGCTGGGAGGATCCTGGCGGCGGACCTATTCGCCGATCATGGGTGAGGAAACCGTGGCCCGGCTCTCCGACGAAAAACATGCGCCCGACAAGCTCGCCGAAGAGCTCGCCGACGACAACAAGATGTCGTTCGTGGCCGAGCGGACCGACGGCTCGATCGCCGGCTATGCGATGGCAGCGATGGACGAGAGGGGCGATGTCATGCTCGACCGGCTGCATATCGAGCCGGAAGAGTTCGGCAGCGGCCTCGCCGTCGACCTCTTGCACGCGGTGCTTGCGGCCCATGCCGGCATTCCAAGCATCGCCCTGGAGGTGATCGAGGGCAATGAGCGGGCGATCGCCTTCTACCGCAAGCACGGCTTCGAGGTGGTCGAGCGCCGGCCGGCCGCACATGGCGTCGGCGGCCATGCCTCGCTGATCATGCGCCGAATGCTGCCGATGGCTTGAGGCCGCGCTGGACGCATCGCGTCCCGGCATTATAATTTCGCGGGTGCTAATTTCTTACCGGAGACAGATGAATGAGCCTCGGCAAGCAGAAACTCGGCAGCCAGGGGCTCGTCGTGTCGGCCATCGGCCTCGGCTGCATGGGCATGAGCCAATCCTACGGCCCGGCCGACGAAGCGGAGTCGATCGCGACGATCCGCCGGGCGATCGGGCTTGGCTGCACCTTCCTCGACACGGCTGAGGTCTACGGGCCTTTCATCAACGAGGAGCTGCTTGGACGCGCGCTGAAGGGCCGGCGCGACGAGGTGACGATCGCGACGAAATTCGGCTTCCGCATCGTCGACGGCAAGCAGGATGGCACCGGGCGCGACAGCCGGCCGGAACATATCCGCGAGGTGGTCGAGGCTTCGCTCACGCGGCTCGCGACCGACCGCATCGACCTGCTCTACCAGCACCGCGTCGATCCTGATGTGCCGATGGAGGATGTCGCGGGCGCGGTCGGCGAGTTGGTGGCGGAGGGCAAGGTGCGCTTCTTCGGCCTGTCGGAGGCGGGGATTTCCAACATCCGCCGCGCCCATGCCGTGCACCCGGTCTCGGCGCTACAAAGCGAATATTCGCTGTGGGAGCGCAACCTCGAGCCCGAGATCATCCCGGCGCTTGCGGAACTGGGCATCGGGCTGGTGCCGTTCGCACCGCTCGGCCGCGGTTTCCTCGCCGGCGACGTGAAGCGGGCGGAAGACTATCCCGAAGGCGATTTCCGGCGCGGCGACCCGCGCTACCAGGGTGAGAATTTCGACGCCAATGTCGCCGCGGCCGCCACGGTCCGCGAGATCGCCGTCGCCAAGGGGGTCAAGCCCGGCCAGGTGGCGATCGCCTGGCTGCTGGCCAAGGGGCCGGAATTCGGCATCGACATCGTGCCGATCCCCGGCACCAAGCGACGGACCTATCTGGAGGAGAATGTCGCCGCCGCCGACATCAAGCTCGACGCCACCGAGATGCTGGGGCTCGACATGGCGCTGACGCCTGAGAAGGTATCGGGGCCGCGATATAACGAGCGGACGATGTCGATGGTGGATCGGTAAGCGTGAGCTAATCTCCCTCCTCGAGGGGGATGTCGCCGAAGGCGACAGACGGGTCGTCTCGCATGGAGCGCCAACCTCCATCTGTCGCAATAGGCCGAGCCCAGCCGGATCGCCCCCTCTGGTCTGCCGACCATCCCCCCTCATCCGGGGACATCAACTCGGTCGATCCTACCGCTTATTGCAAGCGCCGCCATCGCCTTCTTGGCCTCGGCCTCGCTGGCGTATCTCTTCTTGCCCAGATCGACGACAAGCGTTCCGTCGGGCTTCTTCGGCACGATCTCGCATTGTTTCGAAACGGCGTCCCTGGCGACCCACCATTCCTCGGCCGCGATAGCAGGCAGGCTGGCAATGCCGGTAGCGATGATAGCGATAGCGACGGTGCGAACCATTCCTGGCCTCCATTGTCGGTTTGCTGGAAAGCAGGCCGGAGCTGCCGGCGCCGTTCGTCGACGGAACAGCACACTGCCTTGGGCAAACGCCCTCCCGGGCCTTCTGTTCCGGCGGTCGGCCGTGATCGCGGGAGTCACACGCCCGCATGCTGGCGTCTAATCTAACTTTTTGTGAGGATATCGGCGCTAACCTCCGCGCGAGGCAACCAGAGGTTTCACGTGCACGCCCTCGTCGACGATTTTTCCGAGTACCATGTCCCGCCGCGACGCATCCTGATGCACCATCCGCGGCATGGTTCATCGCTGAAGATGCTGTCGCAGGAGCGGCTGGTCGAATTGAACTTCCTTGACCTGCCGCATGTCGAGGAATTCTATGCCGAGTACGATGCCTTCGCCGCGCTGGTCGGAAACCATGTCGAGACCCTCTACCTCGAGGACGTGCTCGGCGATCACGTGCCGTACCGATCCGAGTCATCCGTCAACCCCAACCTGATCTTCATGCGCGACAGTTCAGTGACCCTGCCTTGGGCGCCGACGAAATTCATACCCACACGCCCTGCTCTGCCCAGCCGGGCTGCCGAGGCCGGGATCGTCAGCCATGCGCTGAAGCGGCTCGGCATGGCCCCGCTCACGCATCTGGAGAACGACGAATATCTTGAAGGCGGCGACGTCCTTCCGGTGACGTTCGATGGGCGCCGCGTGCTGCTCGTCGGCTTCGGCGTCAGGACGACCAAGGCGGCAGCTATCAAACTTGCGCTCGATCTCATCCCCGACCATGTCGACTACATCATCGGCCTCTCGCACGATCCGGCGTTGCTGCATCTCGACACCGGCTTCACCGTGCTGCCCAACAAGGTGATCCTGGCCGCCGCGGGCATGTTCGGCGCCGGCTTCCTGATCGATGAGAACCGGCGGCTCAACCCCGTCAATCCGCTCGCCTATGCCGAAGCGCTCGGTTGCTCAATCGTGCGCTGCGACAAGGCGGACGCCATCGCCCATGAACGCTGCAACCTCCTGCCGCTGGGCAACCGCCGCTACCTCGCGTTCGACATGCCGGCAGAACTCAAGGCAACGCTGGAGCAGGCGGCAGGCGTGACCATCGAGCGAGTCAAGGGGATCGAGATCGCCAAGGCCACCGGCGGTGTGCACTGCCTGACGAGGCCGCTTTACTGCTGACGCCGGTGCGGCTCGGACCTTGAATCATCGCGCCGCTCGCAACGTCGTTTGTCCTTTTCCGATCAAACCGTTGAGCGGCTTCGCCGAACCCGGCATCCGAGACCGCTGCCCGGCGACGCCTGCCAGGCTCTCAAAGCTTGTCGTATTTGATGTTCGAGGCGACATACTCGTTCTTGAGTCGGCGTTGGCCGCCTTCGAACGGTCCGGTGTTGAAGGCGAACACCCTGAGCTCGGGCATGTTGTCGGCAGTGGCCGTCCGCTTCCAGGCGTTGAGAAAATCGCCGTTCATGACGGCCAGCTTCTCGAACACCGTCTCCTGCAACATCTCGACGGGAAACGGCAGCGTCGCGCCCTCCACCAGTTCGACCGCCACCTCCATGCGCTTGTTGTGCGCGGCGTCTTCGTAGGAAATGAGGCGAAAGGTCGACAGTACCGGCGCCAGCACGTCGAGGCCGAACAGGATCTCTCGCAGGCTGTCCGGCGTGACCTTGGCTCCGTAATACTCGATCGACATATCGGAGCGGCCGTAGATGAACAAAAGCGGCAGGTCGAGGATACGGCCGCTGTTCTTCAAAATGCTGCTATGCCCGGCTTCGCGCAGGATGCGCTTCAACTCGCTGAAGCGCAGCACGTGGCCGCGATCGTGGATGTTATAGCGGATCTTGGGCGAGATGTTGTAAGGCCGAGAAATGGTTGCCACCAATTCGCCCTTGGCGTTCTCCTCTAGGTAGTAGGCCAGCGGATTGTACTGGAAGATCATCGGCGTGACGCCGTATTCCGTCCGCACGATGGCCTTGCGCAGCCTCTCGTCGCCGAGCAGCGCGCGGCGCAGGTTGATGGTGAGTTCGCTTTCGAGCGCCAGGTTGACCTCAAGATCGGAGGCGCCGTAGCTGCCGATCACACGCCGGAATTTCTTCAAGAGATAGCCACGGAGGCTCTCCGAGACGCCTTCGCCGCCGAAGGCCGCATCGATGGTATATTTCGACCAGTCCAAACGCGGGTCGTCGACCAGCGTCTTCAGGAACGGCGGATAGCCCATCACAACATAGCGGAAGCGCGGCCCGAACTCGTTTATGGTGTTGACGATCTTATCGAGGTTCGGCCCCGTCGATTTCAGGATTGTCGTGTCGGTCAGCGAGATCGCCACATTCATGCCTGTCGCCCACGCGCCGAGCGCGAACGCATTGAGGATGAACAGGGTCTCGTCCTCGCCGGTGATGCGCAGGAACGTCATCTGCATCATCTGCTTGGTGATCATCCGCTCGGTCTTGCCGCGCACCCAGCTGGTCGGCATGCCACTGCTACCGGAGGACTCGTCGACCATCACGCCCATCGACGGCAGCTTGCCATCCAGCAGACGTTCCTCCTGCGAATACTTCTTGACGTACGATTCCTTGTCCATCTCCGGAATGGAAGTGAGGTCGGGCTTCGTCACATGATCGAGCATGATCTCGGGCTTGCCGCCGAGCCGGTCGATATAGTCGCGATAGGCCGGAACCCGCCTGTAGGCATGATAGAAATTCGCCCAGGCGCGCCACGCGCCGATGCCCCAGCGCAGCCGCTCGAAGCCGGGAACGAGCAATATCTTGTAAGCATGCCGCGAAGACGCGAATGCCCGCTCGACGACGTTGACCAGCGCGACAAGCGCAAGGAAAAAGGGCCGTACCGCCCACTTGATCAGCCGCATAGGATGATGTCCTCGTAGGGGAGCCGATAGCTCAGCGGCGGCGGCTGGCTCTTGCCCAGCCGGAGCAGCAGCCAGACCATGTCGGCGCCTCCTTTTTCGTCCGGCATCTTGAAATAGCCGATCATGTTGGTGCGCGCCTCGTCTGAGGTGATGACCGAGCCATAAGGCTGCCAGTAATAGCCATGGCGAGTAACGATGAGCCACAGCCGGAACATGGTCGTGCCGGCACGAAACCAGTCCTCCATGGTGACGTAAGGACCGCGCAGCCAGCCGATGGTGCCGACGCCCTTCATGCTGCGGCCGTAGATGAGGCCCACGAGGCTCTTGATGCCGGGCAGGGTCCAGAAGCCAGGCCTGGTGAAGAAGCTTTTGAGCAGAAACGCCGAGAAGCCGAGGCAGCGCGCCGAGAGGCCGTCGCCGGTGATGTCTTCCTCGCGCGTGCCGAAACGCAGCCACCGCACCAGCTCCTTGCGGATGGGCACGTTCTCCATGTCGTGGAAAAGCGCCTGGCGATTGAGCTCGATCACCCAGCCGATCGCCTCGGCGTCGTTGCGCGCCTCGAAGCGATGGCCGGTTCGAAGGGCTTCGGCCTGCATCTCGCCAAGCAGCGTCTGCGGGATCGCGCGACCGTCATAGGGAAGCCGGGAGGTGTGGCGGTCGAGGATCAGCCGGGGATCGAAATCCGCAATCGGCGCGATCGCCGGGCGCAGCGTCAGCCTCGATATGACCTGGGGCGTCTGGGTGTCGCCACCCTTGTACATCGGAGAGAAGTCGGTTGCGCAGTCGAGCTCGAAGCCCAGGCCATGCGCTGCGATTGAACATATCTCGGCAAAGATGCCAGCGGTGAGCCAAGTGAAGCGGCCCTCCGGGTCGGCCACATAAAGTCCACGCCGCGGCAGGAACACGATCTCCGCCTCGCGATCGTTTAGGATACGGAGCCGGAAAGGCTGCGTGTTGTGCGGGCTGGGGCAGCTCACCGCATAGCGGGCAATCTTCCGCCATTGTTCCGATGACTTCGCGTCGTCTTCCTGCACGCTATTGCGCTCCGCCAATTTCGACCAGGCAATAGCAAACAAACAATACGAGAGGGTAAGTTCAAATGGCTAATGAATATTTTTGAAACACCCTACATCATTCCGGGGCAGCGCCTGACAAGCGGCACCCCGTTTCGTGCCCATCAACCGCCCGAATGCGGGTCGATGCTGTAGGGATGGACGGGGTAGCCTGAGCCGATCGTCCCACTCACCCGATCGATCCAGGCGCTGACCGCCGGATAGTCGGCAAGCGAAAAGCCGCAATCCTCGGCGCGATGGCCGTAGGCATAGACGGCGATGTCGGCGATGGTGAGCGAGCCGCCGACAAGGAACGGCGTGTCCTGCAGGCTGCGCTCGAGAGCGCCAAGCGCGCGGGCGCCCGCCTCACGCTTGCCGGCCACCATCGGCTGATTGCGGTCCAGCCGCCCGGTCAGCGACCAGAAGCGCAGCGAGCCGATGACCGGCTCGACATAGTACTGCTCGAAGAACAGCCACTGCATGGCCTTGGCGCGCGCGAGCCTGTCCGCCGGCAGGTAGGGCGTCCCCTCCGCGACGCAGGCGAGGATGGCGTTGGATTCGGCGATCGCCGCACCATTCTCCACGGCGAGCACGGGAACGGCGCCGGCCGGATTGAGTTTCAGGAAGGCTTCCGTGCGGCTCTCGCCCTCGAAGATCGAGACAATGCGGGTTTCATAAGCGATGCCGAGCAGGCCGAGCAGGACACGAACCTTCCAGGCATTTTGCGACGGCAGATAATCGTAGAGCGTGAGCATGGCTGGGCCCCTCCTTGGCCAGGCTGGCTTCGCATGGGGCATGCGCGGACGCCACCCGATTTATGCGTGATCTCCCCGCCTTGAGGGCCCGCAAGGGGGAGATGTCGCCGAAGGCGACAGAGGGGGTCGTCTCCCGTAAACCGCCAGCGTCGTGTTCGCGGCGGACCGCGTAAGGCGCTGCGACCCCCTCTGGTCTTCCGACCATCTCCCCCTCAAGGGCAGGGCTATCGCATATGAGTAAAGAGTTCATAGAAGAAGTCTTTGCTCCAGTTGGCCCTGCGCATCTTGCTGGCGATTGGTTTGTCGAGCGGATGGGCAGCCAAGATGTTTTGGGCGAGCCTGCG
>NZ_LYTM01000026.1:0-52014 GCF_001672445.1 Mesorhizobium sp. WSM3873
CGCCCAGGTCGCGAGCGAAGCCCGACCTGCCTCTCGCATCGCCGTCCATGACACGCGGCCAGGCCAGCCGGCGCGCAGGATAGCCGAGCACCTCATCGCGCCGCCGCCGCTCGACGTGGCGGGAATCGAGCGCATCGAGCCCCGCCTTCCGCTCGGCGAGCTCGGCCTCGCCGTGCCGCCGAAGACGCCGATGCCGCAGGACTGGCATGAGACGCTGCTTTATCGCCCGATCGCCACCTCGTCGGCGATCTTCGAGGCCATGGGGCGCAGGGTGATCGTCAGCGGGACCATCGAGGTCGATCCCGCCAAAACCTGCGCGTTCGGCGACGTCATCTGGCCCTGCGGGCAGCGCGCCCGCGCCGCCTTCAATGCCTGGCTGCGCGGCCGGGCGCTCAAATGCGTCCTGCCGCCCGATGCCGACCGTTTTGCCATCGCCGCGCCGTGCATGCTCGGCAAACAGGATGTCGGCGCCTGGCTGGTTGCCAATGGCTGGGCAATGGCGTCCGCCTCGGGCATCTACGGCAAAGCCGAATCCGTCGCCAGGGCTGCCGAGATGGGCATCTTCGGTCCGCCGCAATAGGCCATTCCCGGAAAGGCGCGCAACGGCCTTCCCTGCCCGGCATTGCGTAAAAACGGAATGGTTAAGGCAGCTCAGCGATCCTACCAAACGCTCACCCGGTTTCAGCGACCGAATCACATCGAAGCGAGAACCGGGCCGCAGCCGCCGACGATATCCAAGGAGAAAGACACTGATTTCCTTCAAATTGTAGGCCTCGCTGAAACGGAAATCGTAACACACCGCCTTTAAGCCAATGCGTCCAACAGGAGATTGGCCAGTGAGCATAAAAAACGAGACCGCGCCGGCAGGGGCCTGGAAGCATGTCGTCTGGCTGTCGCTCCTGGGCACCGCCGGCTGCGTCGGCCTGTCGCTTGGCCTCAACTATCTGCTGCTGCTCAGCGATGCGTTGACGCCGTTCGGCCGCAGCGTCATCACGGCCGCCCTTCTGCCCATCATCATCGGTCTGCCGCTTTTTGCCTTGCTCGGCTGGAGAGAAGTCGAGATCCGCCGCTACCGGCAGGAGCTCACCAGATCCGGCACCTACGACCATCTGACCGGCTGCCTCAACGGGGCCGTGTTCACGTCGATGGTCGACAGGCGAGCCGCCAGACCGGCCGGGCCGCGCTCCGGCGCTTTTCTCGTCATCCATCCGGAGCATCTATCGGCGATCAATTTGCGCTTCGGCCTCGAATGGGGCGACGAAGCCTTGCGGCTGATCGCCACCGCCATCAGGTCCTCGGTCCGCAAGGAGGATCTGATCGGCCGCATCGGAACGGCGATGTTCGGTGTTTTCCTCGCGGGCGCGACCGAGGAGGACGCCAAAGACATCGGCAAGCGCGTCCGGGAAGCGGTCGGGCAGATCTATTTCGCGCCGAAAGGCGACAAGGACGTGCTCGCCATCCGCGTTGGCGGCGTCGTCTTCGAGCATGAATTGGCTTTCGAAGACATGTTCCGCTCGGCCGAGGAAGGATTATCCGAGTTGCAGGACGAGACCGGCTTTCACTTGTCCCATTTCAACAACTGAGCGGCGCGATCAGCAGCCAACCCCCGCCGGCAACCTGGCGTGGGCTGCGGTTCAAATCTCTGCGTCTCAGATGCCGCCCATGCAGAGATATTTCATCTCAAGGTAATCCTCGAGGCCGTGGCGGGACCCCTCCCGCCCGATGCCGGACTGCTTGACGCCCCCGAAGGGTGCTGCTTCCGAGGACATGCGCCCGGTGTTGATGCCCACCATGCCGTATTCCAGGGCCTCCGCCACACGCCAGACGCGCTTCAGGTTGGATGCGTAGAAATACGCGGCTAGTCCGTAAATGGTGTCGTTGGCCTCACGCACGACCTGATCGGCATCCTCGAAACGGATGACGGGGGCCAACGGCCCGAATGTCTCCTCCCGCGCCACCGTCATGGCGCTGGAGACGTCGGTAAGGACCGTCGGCTGGAAAAACGTGCCGTCTCTGGCAATCCGGCCTCCGCCGCACCGGATCGCGCCGCCCTTTGCCACGGCATCGGCGATGTGGGATTCGATCTTGGCGAGGGCCCGGCTGTCGATCAGCGGGCCGATGGCGACGCCGGGATCGAAACCGTCACCGACCTGAAGCTCGCCGACCCGCCGGACGAATTTGTCGACGAACCCATCGTGAACGTCCGATTGGACGTAAAGTCGGTTCGCCGAAACGCAAGTCTGGCCGGCATTGCGGAACTTCGCCTGGACCGCCCCATCCACGGCGGCATCGATGTCGGCGTCGTCGAAGACGATGAAAGGCGCATTGCCGCCCAGCTCGAGACTGACCTTCTTGATCTGGTCCGAGCACTGGCGCATGAGCAGGCGTCCGACCTCGGTCGAGCCGGTAAAACTGATCTTGCGCACTTTGGGATTGTGGCAGAGCTCGCGCCCCACCGCGGCACCCTCCGAAGCATAGATGAGATTTACGACACCATCGGGAAAGCCGGCCTCGGCGGCGAGCGCGAACATGGCGCCTGCGACAAGCGGCGTCTGTTCGGCAGGCTTAAGTACAATGGCGCAGCCTGCCGCCAGCGCCGGCGAGATCTTGCGCGCCACCATCGATGCGGGAAAGTTCCATGGTGTGATCGTGCCGACGACGCCGATCGGCTGCTTGATCACCAGCATGCGGCGGTCCGTCGACGGTGCCGAGATCGTCTCGCCATAGACGCGATTGGCCTCCTCGGCATACCATTGCAGATAGGCCGCCGCATGCGAGACTTCCGATTTGGCTTCGGCGAGCGGCTTGCCCATCTCCGCGGTGAGGATCGCCGCGAGATCGTCGGTGTGGGTGACGATCAGTTGATGCCACTGCCACAGCATTTCGCTGCGCTCCCGGGCCGTCAGCCCCGCCCATTCGGCCTGTGCGGCATAGGCCCTGTCGATCGCCGCGCGCGTCTCCGCAATCCCCATGTCGGGAAGTTCCGCCAGCAATTCGCCCGTCGATGGATTGAAGACCTCGAACGTGCTCCCGCCAACCGGCGTGCCAAGCGCCGGCACACGGTCGATAGCGCCGAACAGCTCAGGGGATTTCAGGTGGCGCAGGATCGGCAGGCACAGGGGCAATACCAGTCTCCTCGTTCAAAGGCTGACCTTGCAGAAGGCCAAGATGTATTCCGCACGTCCGCGCCTCTCAAGGACTGAGCGTGATCGTTGGCGCTTCTTGGCCTTGGGTCTCCCAGCTTTAACCGTTCTTGTGGTCTTCGCCACGGGAATACCGACCTTTCCGTCCAGCGGAAAATCTTCAAATTGGAGGGGCGCGTTGTCGAAGGTAATAGACGCCGGTCGTCTTCCATCGCCCAGGGTCTAGACAGTCTCGAGCTAACACCACCCCTGTGTACCAGACAGGCGCCGAAAAAACCAAGAAAGTCAGATAGTTATTCCCAATCAAAGGGATAGGCTGGTGCTGCGAGAGAGGATTGAACTCTCGACCTCTCCCTTACCAAGGGAGTGCTCTACCACTGAGCTACCGCAGCAACGGGCGTCTGAATAACCGCAGACGCCTTGAATTGCAAGGCGTAGCGGCCCCCTTTCACACCCTGCGCCGTTTTGGCTCGATGTTGCCAATGTGGTTCCAAACGGGCTCGGCACGTGCTCCAGCCTACACCAGCTGGCCGAGAGCTACACCGTTTTTGTTGCCGGATCGTTGCCATTCTGGATGCGAATTGGAATAGAGCCCCGTACAGAGGTTTCTCGCACCACCAGGCGATGGCAATCGTTTCGAAGATCGCCCTACCCCGATCACCGACGGGTAGCGGGTGGCACCGACACCGCCTGAAGGCGCCGAGATCTCGCGCTGGCGCGGCCGGATCTGCTCCTGGAGCCTAAGCCCGTTGCTGACCCGGTTAACAGGCCAGGTTGAACTCTGGTTGCGTCGGGGCGGCTTGAAGCCCCCGTCGGTCAGTGAAGCCGGTTTGAGACAGTCAGAAAGAAACATAACCTCTTTGCCCTGTCTTCCGTTTCGGACCGAATAGCTCGACTTCTATCGCCCGGAGGACCACGGAACACTTCGCGATTCGATAGTCGAGCTGGATCCTACAATCCCGTGGGTTGTCTCCTACGACAACGAGCCGGCGATCCGCGAGCTGTACGCTGGCCACCAAATGCTAGAGTACGACTTGAGTGATGACGATGGCAATCGAGACAGCCCGCTGTGACGGACATGCCCGCGTTGATCAGCTCCTGAAGCGTCCAGCCGTTACCCATGCCTGGCCATATAGGCCTCGAGGATAGAGAGCACCAGAACGGCAAGAGCCCGCTCGTGGGAGGGTCGAGCGGGCTCGTTGCTTTTTATTAGACGGCTCGGATAGAACTGGGACACCAACCGCGCCGTCGAATCCATAACCGCTTACCCGTCGCGATGTTCCCTATTCAGACAGAGAGGAAAGACGGAGCGGGCCTAGCTCAGGACAGGAGGACCCGGCCTGTCGCGGGGTGGGCTGGGGACGTGGAGAGCAGGCCGGGCCTCTTACCCCGTTACGAGCCGGGGCAGATACACATTATGCGCCCTTTGCAGCGACCCACATTAACATTTTCTAAGACTTAGCTAATAAAGAGCCCGGCAAACAGCCTCAGGGGTGCGCCGCCTGCAGGCGTCGGGGCCCATTGGGCTGGCAAGGCCGGGCTTCGCCCCGTTTGGCAGGGCAAGTCTGCATGATGCGCCTTTCGCCGGCTGGCACTTGGCCTACCTTAATCAAAAGCCCGTCGCGGCTAATCAGCGTAAGCGACGGGCTTCATGTTGCCACCTGACGGCAACACCCAAGGGGATCGACCTGCCGATTTGGCGCGCCCGCAAGCGGATAGGAGGAACATTCTCGCCTCGTCCGTCTTTCCTTAGGCCAGAGAGGAGGAACGGAACCATGGCGGACGACAAAAGCAAACGCGATGCGCGCGATCGCGACCGTGTGTCGGGGGATCAGGAGTATGAGGTCGGCTACTTCGCCAGCAAGTTCGGACTCTCGATCCCTCAGGTCCGCGAGCTGATCGCCAGGCATGGAAATGACCGCGAGACCCTAGAGCGTGAGGCAAAGGCGCTAGGCACTCGATGAGCCGCTACTTCTTCGACACGTTCAACGGCTCAGCTCACGTGACCGATGAAACCGGCGCGGAACTGGATGACATGCAGGCGGTAAGGCGGGAGGCCTCGACGGCATTGGCCGAGATGGCGGCCGAGATTGTTCCGATCGAAGACCGGCTCGAACTCTTCGTCGATGTTCGGGATGAAGCGGGTGCCCGGGTTCTTAAAGCTCGTGCGATCTTCGAAATGTTCGAGTGAACTGGCTGCATGCTCAAGGCGTGACGCTCGCCGCCTCTCGCGCCAAGGTATGGCATCGCGGTGTCAAGGAACATTCCTGATGCAAAGTGGTTCGGACGTATCCCAACCCTGGAGAACCCTCATGTTCATGCACAATAAGCGACTGCAATACACCGTCCGTGTGTCGGAGCCGAATCCGAAACTGGCATGCATGATAATGGAGCAATTCGGCGGAGCCGATGGCGAGTTGGCCGCCGCTATGCGCTATTTCACCCAAGGGCTGGGCGAGGATGATGTCGGCCGGAAAGACATGTTGCTCGACATTGCGACCGAAGAACTAAGCCACCTCGAGGTGGTCGGATCTATTGTCACAATGCTGAACAAGGGGCTCAAGGCGCAGCTTGCCGAGGGGCAAATGAAGGAAGCTGAGCTGTATTTGATGGTTGGCGCCAGCGGCACAACGGCCAAGGAGTCAATCCTGTTTGGCGGCGGACCCGCATTGTGCGACTCGGCCGGCGTGCCTTGGACCGCCGCCTATATCGATTCTCGCGGCGAACCAACGGTGGACCTGCGCTCCAACATCGCGGCCGAAGCTCGTGCCAAGGTCGTTTACGAGCGACTGATCAACATCACCGATGATCCCGGCATCAAGGATGCCCTCGGCTTTCTGATGACGCGCGAAGTCGCCCACCAGAAGTCCTTCGAGAAAGCGCTGTACGCGATAGAGAACAACTTCCCGACGGGCAAACTACCGGGCATCGAGAAATATGCCAGCATGTACGTCAACACCTCGCAGGGCGAAGGAGACGCCACGGGACCCTGGAATTCGGGAGGCGAATGGGACCGCATCGACAATCTCGAAGAGGTGATGCCTGCCGACGGCGGCGACGGGATGGCGAGTGTCAAGCTAAATGCCAAGGACAAGAAAGTCGCGGCCAATATGGCGGAGCGGACACTCTCGGACCCGGCTTCCGATCCGATGACGGGCGCCGACCTTGGAGCAGGACCGGGGGCCGGCCGCACCAAGAATGGTGACATGGGCGGCGCCGCCAACATCCAGGAGGCGCCGGCGCGGGCAGCGGCCGCCACTCGCAAAACCAGGTAGCCTTTGCATGGAGCCTCAAGAACGTCGCCGAACAGGGCGGTTCCCTGGTTCGCGATTAGAGGAACCGGGACCAGCCAAAGGCGTGCGATGCTTTCCGTGAAAGGACCTCGCCGACTAGCCGGGCAGTGATCGGTGCGAGCGTGAGCCCGAGGTGACCGTGGCCGAAAGCATTAGTGCACGAAGCTCTTGCGCCGCGACCACATTGATTGAAAGAGCCTGCCGGTGTGAGGGCTCTTTTTTGTCGGACCTTCTCTGAGGCGCGTAGCCGTTCCAATTGGGGCCGACCTGAGGCTTAGCCGATAAAGCCGCCGAGCTAGACAAGCGTTCAGCCATAGCCAGCGTTTGACTTTTCCCACGCGAATGATCCGAGGCCGCAGGCGCGCTACGCTCTCCGTCGCTTAGAAAGCGCTCGTAGCAGGTCAGCTTCGTCGGTGATGCCATCATCAAAAGCTTGGAGGATTTCCCTAGCCAAACATTCCCGCTGTTCGCGATCCTTCTTGGCCAGTCGTCGCTCGTCGCACAACCGGTTAAACACCCGCTGGAGCATGTCCAGATCAGCGGGCCCGTAGACGCCACCGCAACGCGACAATGACATGACCGCCGCCCTCGGCGAGGCATCTGCCATTATCTCACAAAACGGTCCCGTTGTGGAACGGATTCAGGCCTCAGCGATTAACCAAATGAGCGGTCGGTTCCTTCAGGAATGTAGCCGTCTCAGTGGCAACCTAAAAAGCCCGTCGCTTACGCTATTAGCTGCGGCGGGCTGTTCATTAGCTACTACTAAAAAGGCGGATGCCTACCACTGAACGGTGGCGCATAATGCAGCTCTGCCCCGCCGTGGTTAGCACGGGGTAAGAGCCCGGCCTGTGCGCCAAGGTCTCCTCGACTCCTCGGCAGGCCGGGCACTCCATGTCTAGGCTACATCGTGCCGCGGCGCCGACATGCCGTTATTTTTACGGGGCCAAATCATGACATGTTGAGCCAGGGCCGATCGCAACGCAGTTTGCTGATTCTATGGCAACCCGCCAAGCCGCCCCCACGGTGCTGCATCGCCTCGCTCACAAGGCGAAAACGCTGTCGACCTCCTCATGTATCTCTTTGGGCGCGATGCCCTGACGCCCGGCAGAGGCAAGGAGTTCAACGACAAGATCGGCAATGGCCCCTGGGTCGTCGGTGCTCACGTTTGGCAGATGGTCTGCCATTCATCGGTCCAGAAATTCCAAAGCGCGCGCGCTCATGCGGTGGAAAAGCCGGCCGCGATCTTAGGTTCCTTGTTCGGCAGCATCACATGCAAGCGCCCGCTCGTGAGGACGAGCGGGGCTCCGGGGTCTCGCGCAACCCATCGGCGCGCCTCGGGATGAATCGCGCCGCGGAACCAAACCTGCCGACGTGCGGAAGGTTCCCGATGCGACCGAAGTCGGAGCAACTGACGCTTTGGTCCCAACGCTGAAACTAAATCCTCGCCATTGCATTGGATGGAGCCGGCGAGGAAATGCGTCACCTTCCCTCGTCGGCAGCCGCTAGATCGATGCCCGCCATCCCGTTGCCTGGGGTGACGGGCATCGTCTTTTGACCCGCGCTCTTCGGGTCGCCGCTTCGTCCAGGAACTAAGCTTCCTGGATCTCTGTTCAGATACGGGATGAATAGAGCAGAGGTTGCACATGAAGGTTTATCGCGTGGAAGAGATGGATGGGGACATCGTTGTGAGTAGTCGTACCGTCAGTGCAAATACTCCATGGGTGGCAGCCGAAACGGCCACGGGCAGGGAGGTCACGAACGTACCCGGTGACGAACAGCGCTGGATCCGGGTCACGCATGAGGCAGACGGGGTTGTTAACAGGTACGCGTTCAAATGACCTGGCGAGCCGCTCCGATTGCAGTTTACCCATCAGTTGAAGCTGAGCCGACCCGGCCTGCGAGCGGGGAAGTCGGGGAGCGACTAGAGCGGGGCAGGCCGGGCCTCTTACCCCGTGTTGCGAGCCAGGGCAGGTCGGCATTTATGCGCCGCCTTTGCAGCGGCCGACATTAACATTTCCTAAGTCAACGCATCGCTCCACAGGAGCCTCAGGCCGCCAAGCCGCCTTCTCGGTTCTGCATCGCATCGAGGATCACTTCGAAGACTGTGCCAACCTCCTCGCTGATCTCGTCGGGGCTAATGCCTTCTCGCTCAGCAGCTTTCAGGGCCTCTTCGACGAGGTAAACGATGGCCATTGAATCGTCCGTGATCGCATTCGGCAGGTGATCCGCCATCCACCGGTCTAAGAAATTGATCCCGCGCGTGGTCATGGCGAGAGAAGCCGGAAGGCGGCTTTAGGTTCCTTCTTCGCTGATGCTCTGCAAGGCACCCTGCCGTAGCTTTGGCTGTTCCTAAGATGGCGGACCCAGGCTGTTATGCTGCCCGGTTTCACCCATTCAACCGTCGGGTCGATGATGGGCGCGGGGGCATCGGCGGGAGGCGCCACTCTGGTGTTCTGCACGAGCTGATGCAGGCGATCGCGGAGCTGCTTCCGAAGCGTGATGGGCGGTCCGCATACTTGCCGTCTAGGGCAACGATACCGCTGCGGGCTTGCAGGCAGGCACACGGACTCAGCAATAATGGAGACAAGCTCAACCCCCCGGAACGAAACCAAAGAAGCAATCGCGCGTTGGACGCGATTAAGCCACTTCGTCTTGGGTTTGGGGCGCGTGAGAGTGGTGAAGCCAACGTCGCGTAAGGCAATCCCTGGGTCGAGCGCTCCTCAAGCGAAGTCGCATATGCGTGACCAAACCAATTCATCGCTGCCCACTTTTCGGCCCGTCCAGCTCGCAACGCTCGTAGATACCGTCCCTGCCGGCGACCGCTGGATCCACGAAATGAAATACGATGGCTACCGCATTCTCGTTGGTGTCGGCAGTGGGGAAGCGCGTGCCTACACGCGCTCTGGTCTGGACTGGTCGCAGCGTTTTCCTTCCGTTCTTTCGGAAGCCCGCAAGCTCAAGGTCCGCTCCGCTCTGATCGACGGCGAGGCCGTCGTTGTCGATGCGAACGGAAGATCAAACTTCCAGGCACTTCAGAACGCATTAAAGGGTGCGCCAGCCACTATCGATTTTTATGCCTTCGATCTCCTTGAGCTCGATGGCGAAGATCTCACGAGGCGCCCGCTCCTTGAACGCAAGGAGAAGCTCCAGGCAATTTTGCCCGCGAAGAACGCGATCCTTCGCTATTCCGATCATATCCTCGGTCGCGGAGAAGAGCTGCTCGAACGCTTTTGCGCAGCCGGTCTCGAGGGAGTTGTTTCGAAGCTCGCCGATTCGCACTATGTGGCAGCCCGCAGCGGAAGCTGGCTCAAGATCAAGTGCATCAAGCGGCAGGAATTCGTAATTGTCGGCTGGACGCCGTCCGACAAGGTCCGCGCCTTCCGGTCATTGATTCTGGGGGTGCATGACGGCGGCAAGCTACGTTATGCCGGGAAAGTCGGCACCGGCTTCGATACAGCTGAACTCTTCCGTCTCATGAAGATCATGGCACCGCTCGAGCAGAAGGCCGCGACCGTCGAGGCGCCGCGAGCCGAAGTTCGCGGAGCACATTGGCTTTACCCCAAGCTGGTCGCGGAGATTGCCTTCACCGAGATGACCAAGGAAGGAACGCTGAGACATCCGAGCTACCTCGGTCTACGCGAAGACAAGAAGCCGGAGGCGGTCGTTCTGGAGACGGAACGTCGGACGGCCAATCTGACCACGTCGCGGGCGCACACCATCGCCATCAGCAACCGTGACCGCGTGATCTATCCGGAGTCCAATATCACAAAGGGCCAGCTCGCCGACCACTACGCGGCCGTCGCGGAGATCATGCTTCCCTGGGTCGGCAATCGGCCGATCAGTCTGGTTCGGTGCCCCCAGGGCCGGGCCAAGAAGTGCTTTTTCCAGAAGCATGATGCCGGGAGCTTCGGCGACAAAGTTCACCAAGTGGGTATCACCGAAAAGGACGGCCACGAGGAGCCATACCTTTATGTCGACGATGCCGCTGGGCTGATGATCTGCGTCCAGATGGGAACGATCGAGCTGCATGGGTGGGGAGCTCGGATCGAGGATGTCGAAAAGCCCGACCGCCTCGTCTTCGACCTCGACCCCGATGAGGGTCTCGATTTCGAAGCTGTCCGCGCGGCTGCCTTCCAGTTTCGTGATATTCTGAAGTCGTTGGGACTTACGACCTTCCCGATGCTGACGGGAGGCAAAGGGGTGCATGTAATCGCGCCCCTCACCCCTCAGGCCGAGTGGTCGCAAGTAAAAAACTTCGCCTCTCGCCTCGCTCAGGCGGTCGCTCAGAGCGATCCGGCCCACTTTACGGCCGCGCTGTCGAAGGCGCGCCGGAAGGGTCGCATCTTTGTGGACTATTTGCGCAACCAACGCGGGGCGACCGCGATCATGCCCTACAGCGCAAGGTCCCGACCGGGCGCGCCTGTCGCGGCGCCGATCACCTGGGCGGAGATGAAGACGATTGATGCGCCCTCGCATTTCCACGTCGGCGACGCTCCTGAATTGAAGAAACGCGCAGCCTCCAAAGCTCTGGCGGGATGGGGTCGCGCCGACCAATCGTTGCCGAATCTGTAGCGCCCCAGTCCGGGAAAACGGCAGCAAGCATGGAGTTCTTCGCTGCCCTTGCTTGATTGGAACCTGCGGAGATTGGCCCCGTTTGCCTCGACAATGGCAAAACCCGATTCAAGGACCGTCGCGAGTCTCCTAAGGGAATACGCACATCGCTCGTCGCTGCGCGGGGGCAATCCTTATCGCACCAAGGCTTACATGCGCGCGGCGGATAGTCTGACTGCGCTGTCGCAGCCGCTTGACCGGATCATCGCCGCCGGCGCCCTCACCAGGATCCCGGGGATCGGTGACGCTATCGCAGACATTGTGCGCAAGCTCTACGAGTCGGGCACGCATCCACGCCTTGAGAAGCTTCGCGAGGAGGTGCCGGCGGGTGTAATGGAGCTGTTTGCCATACCCGGGCTTCGGCCCGACAAGATACTGAAGCTTCATCAGGCGCTCGGCGTGAACTCGTTGGCTGAGCTCGAAGCGGCGGCAAAGGCAGATCGCATCCGGCCAATCAAAGGCCTCGGCGCTTCGCTTCAGACTAAAATCCTGCAGAACCTGGCTATCGCTCGAAGCGGCGAAACACAGCTTCACCTGCACAAGGCCGCCGCCCTCCTTGAGCATGCGGTCATGTCGGTGAAGCAGGAGCACCCCGAGTTTTCGCGCGTGGAAATCGCCGGTGATTTCCGACGTGGTTGCGAACTTGTTGCCGACCTCGCGCTGGTCGCGCAGGGGAAGAACCGGACCGAAATCGAGCAGTCCACCCTCAGGCTTGTCGTAACGGACAAGAAGCACTTTGGCGCGAGCTTCCTCGAAGCTACCGGTTCGGCAGCCCATCTTGAGCAGTTGAAGATATACGCTGCCGAGAGAGGGTTCGCCCTCAGACCCGATGGTCTGTACCGCGGGAGAAAGCTGATCGCATCATTGACAGAGGTGGAAATCTACGACGCGCTGGGCCTGCAGTTCATCGAACCCGAACTGCGCGAAGGCAGGGACGAGATTGAGCGGGCAGCGAGGCGGCAACTCCCTACCCTTGTCCGGGATGAAGATCTCAATGGCATCCTGCATTCTCACACCACCGCATCCGATGGCACCGAGACGCTTGAGGCAATGGCTGAAGCGACCCGTGAGCGCGGGTTCGAGTATTATGGTGTCGCCGACCATTCGCAGTCTGCGCACTACGCGGGCGGCCTCACATTGCAGGAGATTGCTGAGCAGCACCGCGAAGCGGATCGGCTGAACAAGAGGTATGGTGGAAAATTCCGTATCCTCAAGGGCATTGAGGCAGACATCCTGGCTGATGGCTCGCTTGACTATCCGGACCACGTCTTGGAGCAGTTCGATTTCGTTGTGGCGAGCGTGCACAGCCGCTTCAAGTTGCCGAAGAAAGAGCAGACGGAGCGTATCATTGAGGCAATCGCGAACCCCTTCACGACAATCATCGGACACATGACCGGTCGCCAGCTGTTGCGTCGACCCGGCTATGATCTCGACGTCGACAAGGTCCTCAGAACGTGCGCAAGATATGGCGTCGCTGTCGAAATCAACGCGCATCCGTGGCGGCTCGATCTCGACTGGCGGTGGCATCAGAAGGCACTCGACTACGGCTGCATCTTCAGCATCAATCCGGACGCTCATTCGATCCGAGAACTCGACCACATGCATTGGGGTGTCGAGATGGCGCGCAAGGGGGGCGTGCCTAGGACGCGGGTTCTCAACGCGATGGGTTCGGCGGCCCTGCTTGCGCACCTTTCAAAGCGCAAGCGCGAGTCCAAGACCGGCGGCAAGCGCCGTTCGTCTGGGCCGAAAGCTGTCGCATGAGCTCGAGGTCCTGGCTTTCGAAGCATAGGTTAGCGCTTAGTGTTGGCTTTCGAAGCATAGATTAGCGCTTAGTTTCGACGTCAGCAGCTTTGGCCTAGTTCGGCAATTGGAGGCCTGTAAATGCCTGGAAGGGGGCCGGAAGGGGTAGAACCGCTTGTGGAATAATTGAACTGAAAGCTGACCTTCGCGCCCAGCACATTGGCGGCTATTTTGCGCCAAGGACCGGACATTGCATCGCTAGCATGTGCGTCATGATGCCCCGAGTTTGTCGAGCAAGGTCTTGGCCTCTTTCAGATCGAGCGTGTCGAAGCCCTCGGTGAACCAGCCGTAGGTCGGCGCGAGCAGGTCGTGGGCCTCCGCGCGCTTGCCCTGTTCGGCCAAAAGGCGCGCAAGCGATGTGGCGGCGCGGAGCTCCCAGGATTTGGCACCTTGCTCACGAGACCGTTGGATCGCCTGGCGGAACGAGATTTCAGCCTCGTGCCAGTCGCTTGGTTCCGCGGCAGCGCATATGGCTCCGCGGAGCCGCAGCAATTCGGCATCGCACCACCGCTCGCGGGACCGGTTCACCTGGTCGAGAGCCCGATCGATCAGGCACACGCCGTCCGACGCGCGATTGACACTCCCGAGCAGCTCCCCGAGGAATCCCATCGTGTACGCCTGCGTCACTTGCGTTCCGACGGCCTGCATCCGCGCCAGGCTTTCCTCGATTTGGACGATCGCTCGCTCCTTATGGCCCTGCTTCGCCAAGAGCCATCCCTGCTGCTGGGCGGCCATGGCAATCCAGAACGGATACGCCTGCTCGGTCGCGAAGGTGAGCGCACGGTCGTTCCGCTCCTCGGCTTCGGCCACCTCGCGCCGGAATATTCGTAACCACGCTGCCCATACCAGCACGTAAGCGCGGCTGAAGGGGTGCGCCAATCGCTCGGCCAAGACAAGGGCGTCTTCCATCCGGGTCATCGCCTGGTCGGGGTAGCCGAGGTGCCAAAGCACCGCTGACCCACGACATAGGCAAATTGGTCCGGGATCCTGGCCGTAGAGGGCGAGATGTGCTCGATGTCGTTGTGGGCGATAGGCTTCGGAGGCCAGCTCCAGATGTTTGCGTGCGTCCCTGAAGTCGCCGCGCCAAGAAGAGCTTACCCCCCGGGCATAATGGGCTTCGACCACCCACACGGGATCGTTACTCTGCAGAGCAAGGTCGAGAAGCCGTCCGCTCAGGTCGTGCGCCGACGTGAGTTGGGCGCCCGTGGCCGAGTAGATGGCCAGGCCGAGCAGAACCGGGAAGACAGCCGCATCTTCCGGCATCAGCTCGCAAAGGCGGCGCGCGCGGGAATAGACCCGCTCGACCTCGGCATTTGCGTAGCCATTCTTGGCGGTGAGCACGCGGCCCAGCACCGTTAGCGCTGCGAGCTCGCGCCGCTGGCGCTCCCGGCCCGCAGGCAGCGTTTCGATCAAGTTCAGCGCTTTCTGCAGATGGTTTTGGGCCTCATCGTTGGCCGAACGGTCGTTGGCGCTCTCTCCCGCGCGCTGCCAATAGCCGATGGCCTGAATCGAGAGGCCCGCGGCCGTGTAGTGCTGAGCCACGATCTCGGGCTCGTGTTCGACGACCTCGCCGAATTGCTGCTCCAGTGCATGGGCGATCCGGGTGTGCAGCTGCTGGCGGCGACTCCGCAGCAAGGTGGCATAGGCGGCATCTCCCACCAATGCGTGCTTGAAGATGCAGGTCGCGTGCGGCGGCCGACCGCGTGCGATCACGAGCTCGGCGCCGATCAGTTGGTCGAGAGCGCCCTGCAGTTCCCGTTCCTTGCGCTGCGCGACTACCGCCAGCAGCTCATACGAGAACTCGCGGCCGATGGCGGCGCCAATCTGCGCGACCTCCCGCGCTGGCGTCATCAGCCGATCGAGGCGCGCCACCAGAGAATCCTGCAGGGTTGCAGGGATCGCCAACGGTGGCAGCGGGCCCGAGAGTGCGTAACGGTCGCCTTCATCGGTCAGCACGTCAGATTCAATGACGGCCTTGGTCACCTCCTCGAGGAACAGGGGCACGCCGTCTGTCTTGGCCACCATCTGCTCGAGCAATCCGCCCGGAAGCGCCTTGCCCCCGGTCAACCGCTCCACCAGGGTTGCGCCCTGCCGGCGGCTCAAGCGTTTCAGCGTGAGCGAGGTGACCTGAGGGTGGCCGGTCCACCGCGGCTCGAATTCAGGGCGGAAACTGAAGATCGCCAATACTGCAAGACGGGGGATCTGCGGGACCAATCGGTCGAGAAGCTCCAGCGACGTTGGATCAATCCAGTGGATATCCTCGAAAACCATCAGCACCGGCTGGCGGGCCGCCAAGCCAATTAGCTGCCCGGCCAGAGCCTCGAGGGTCAGTTCCTTCCGGCGCTGAGGGCTGAGGTTCAGGGGTGCATAGCGGCTGCCTGCCGGGAGCGAGAGAAGCGCCGACAACAAAGGGGCGACGTCCCGGACCTTGTCTGTGGACCGCGCCAAGAGGCGCTCCAGCTTGTCGAGTTTTGCGCTCGGTGAATCGTCCGGATGGAAGCCAGCCGCGCGGGTGAGTTGGACAATCGACGGGCGAAGGGCGCTATTTGCGTGGAACGGCGAGCACTGGCAGCGTATGCGGATGTGCGGCCGGTCCCGCAGACGCCCGCAGAGCGCCTGAATCAGATGCGACTTGCCGATGCCAGGCTCACCGGAGAGCAGGACCACCTGCCCCTCGCCGGCCGCGGCCTTGCTCCAGAGCTCCGCGAGCAGAGCAAGCTCGTGCTTGCGCCCAACCGTGGGCGTTAGGCCGCTCGTCGCGCGCGCTTCAAACCGGCTCTCGGCGGCACTCTCGCGAAGCACGCGCCAAGCGCGGATGGGGGCGTCGAAACCTTTCAGGTTGTGCAGGCCCAGGTCGGCGAACTCGAACAGCCCGCCGAGCAGTCGGCGCGTCGCGAGCGCGATCACGATCTGGCCGGGCGCCGCCAATGCTTGCAGCCGCGCCGCAAGGTTCGGCGATTCTCCGACCACCGCTTCCTCCTGCGCCGCTCCTTCGCCGATGAGATCGCCCACCACCACCAGCCCCGTTGCGATGCCGACACGTATTGCCAGCTCCGCTTGTGCCGGGGTCGCGAGCCTTGCGATCGAATCAATGACCGCCAGCCCCGCGCGCACGGCTCGCTCTGCGTCGTCCTCATGCGCCTTCGGATAGCCAAAATACACCAGCACACCGTCGCCCATGTATTTAGCCACAAACCCGCCAAAGCGACGCACCGCCTCGGCAACGCAGTTGTGATAGGCCGCAATCACCTCACGCAAATCCTCAGGGTCCATTCGCGCGGAGAGTGATGTCGAGCCGACAAGGTCCGAGAACATCACCGTGACCTGGCGGCGCTCGGCGGTGTCCTTTGCGGCGTTGTCGATTGCCGGAGGCGCATCGGATAACAGCTGTTTTGATACGCTTCCTTGAGCGCGCAAGGCTGCGATGGCGTCGAGCAGCTTACGACGATGTCCGACAAGTCCGACACCCAGATCCTTCAAGTCCTCGGCCGTCAACCTCGGCAGGACTGTGTCGTCGATTTTATTCTTGCGGAAGGAGGCCTCATACTGTTCGAGGCCAAGCCTCCGCAGCCAACCTTCGACGTCCATGGCGGCGCCCCTGGCTTGCCTAGCCACGCATGATCCACCAAGGGGGACAGCCTGTCTAGGACTGGGTTTCGATGACCCGTTTTTGGTCAAACCCGGACATCATGCCGCCTGAGCCGAATGCCTGCGTTCGGGAAACGACGAAGGAGCCATCGGCGGCGGACATGCGGCGCTTTCCAGACAAGCATCGTTGGGGCCGACAGCGGACTGGCAGCTTCAGTCTACAAATATTCGACAGCGGTCGTTATGGGCGGCGTGGGATCAGCGGACGCTACCTAGATTGGTTTGTGCCGCCTGCGAAGCCAATGCAAACAGCGACAGGAGCGAGCGTTATGCAATGACAGGGAAGATCACGGTTATTGTGGTGCCCGCGGCGGAGCTCTCTTGCTGGACATTACCGCCCATCTGCCGGGCGAGCGCCTGGATCAATTTCTGTCCCGACCCGCCAGGCCGGGGATTCTGAATGCCACGACCGTTGTCGGCAACGGTCAGGCGTGCCTCGCCGTAGCCTATCCCGGACTCAAGCTTGACAACGATACGCCCGCCCTCCGCTCCGAACGCATGCTTGACTGAGTTCATCGCGGCTTCGTTCAAGATAAGACCGAGCGGCACCGCGCGTTCAATCGAGAGCTCGACTTCGTCGGCCGCGATCTCGATCGTTGCAATTTCCACCTGCGTCTGCAGCGAAGCGCAGAGCGCCCGCAAGTAACCGGCGACGTCCACCGTTCGGAGGTCCTGCCCCGGTGCCAGTTGGTCATGAGCAAGCGAAATGGCATTAACTCGGTTAGCCACGTGTTCCAGTGCCCGGTGCACTTCCGGCCTTTCAAGGCGGCGCTTCTGAATGGCTATCGAGGCCAGGATCAGCTGAAAGTTGTTCTTTACGCGGTGCTGCATCTCCCGCAGCAGCACCTCGCGTTGTTGCGCCTGGACTAGAGCCGTGGTCGATTCCAGGTTGCTTCGGTCCACCTCTGGTCGCCGCATTGCCGAAGCAATGAGGGCAGCAGCAGCCGTCATGAAGTCGACGGTATCTTCGCTGAAGTTGCGCGTGACCGAGGAATCCACCTCCAGCACGCCCCAGGCAGCACCCTTGATGAGGATCGGCACGTTCGCCAGCGATTTGATGTGGTGCTCTCTCAGCACATCTGAAAAGACGTATTCGCCATCCTGCTCAGCGGCCGTGCCATCGACAATCACTAAAGGCTCGGCTGTCTGATAAGTCCGGCCGGGCGGCGATCGCAGATCCGCCGAAAAAACAGCGTTCCGCACAGTCCCTTCCTTCCACCCGAAGCCGGCCTCCATGAACAGGTCCGCGGTGCGCGGGCGGTAGCGAAGGATTTTTGCGTGGTCTATCTCAACAGCCCGGGCTACCTGCACACAGGCCTGATCGAGGAAGCGGCCGAGCGGAGTTTGCTCGCCCGCTACGCGGCCAAGGTCCACGAGAATGCGGACATGTCGGCGCAACTTGGCTAGCTCGGTGGTGGGGTCCAATGATGAGATCCTCTCGAGCAGGGTTGAAAAACCAACGCATGAGCCTGCGAATTGCTCCGATCTCGCACCTTGGCAAGCAAGTGACGCGGATGAGTAGGAGCGCTCTGCGTATGCGATCAGAACTACGAGTTGCTGCCTAGCCGAGTTTGCGACGTTCCTCGTGTCAGCCTTCGCCGGTTTTTAGGCGAGATCAGAGCCTTGTATGACCAACATGCTGAAGGGTTTCGGTTGCCGTCAGGCCTACGAAAGCCTCTCATGCAAGAACCCGCGCTATGAGGCTTTGTGTCTCGGGTGTGCCAGCGTCTGTCGCGACGTCCGCATGAGGCGCTGGTGGCTGGTCAAGCGTGGGGCCTCTGGGCCAGGTCGAAGAGCTTCTTGCGGTGATGCCCGACAGGCTTCACGTGCCTGACGACCGGCGCCAAAGCGATCCGCATGGCGCGCTGATCGCAACGGTCGCGGCTGGCAGGGTGATTGGGCCTCTGCTCGACCGTCAGGGAGCGCTTGTGCTGCTTGAGACCGAAACGCATCAGGTTCGATCCTCGATATGAACCTTCGGGGTGAACTGGTCAGGGGGCTCGGCGCGCCTATGACAAGCCGGAGCGGTCGGTGGCAACGTGCTGGCGGGCATACCCGACCCCGGCAAACCGGCGCGAGCGGCACCTGCTGGAGCGCTGATGCGCTGCAGACGCAATGAGCGCAGGCGCCATTCAGAAAGTGGGCTGATCTCCCTATTACCGCGGTCGCGATCCATCAAGAGTTGGTCGCAGTCGGCCTAAGTGAGCTCAAAACAGAAATCGCAGATCAGGTCCGCAACTTTTACCGCTTCAAAATCGGTCATGTGTGCCGCTGTCTCAACCGCAGCCGTGACCAAGTCGTCCTGATCGACGGCCAGGAGGTCCAAAATTCTTGCAAACTTAAGCTTCAACTCCAGGTCGCCCGCGAACTCGTCGAGGGTCACGTTGAGGATACTCTCGTTCGCTTCGATCAGCCGCGTTTGAATGCCATCCGACGACGCGGCCAGTGCCCTTACGGCTGCGAAGAAATGCCCTCGCGCGTTTGAATATTTTTCCACCATCGGTCACCGCCGGTCGTGATTGAGGATTGGGTTCGTCGCCGTCCCGTCGGATGTTCCACTATGCTCGGCCAGAGAGCCTTCTGGCCAGCCGCGTGCCTTCCCTGCGGTCAGGCTGCAACGCGCCGCTTTGCCGATGCACGTTTAGCCTTTGGCAAACCGGCGGGGGCGGCAGCTTCTTTGGCCAGCCGAGCCAGTCTGAGCCGCTGCGTCTTTGACTCGCGCTCGGTCTCTTTGTCCATGATCTCTCGTGCGGCTTGTGTGGTCGCGTCGCCCTTGCTCTCCCTAGCTGTCGGCTTCGGCTTGAACACGGCTTCAGCAATTGCATTGCGCATCATAGGTTCCTTAAACGAAAAAAGGCCGGGCGGGCCCGACCTTTCCAAAACGCCTCGACGGCCAGTGCCAGTACATCCGTGGTCAAGGGCCAGAAGCGGTATCCTTTAGGCGGCCCGAAGATTCTCGGCCGCGCTCTTGCCATTGCGGCGGTCCTGCACGACATCGAAGCTCAGTTTCTGGCCTTCTAGGATTGTGCGCATACCGGCACGCTCCACAGCGGAGATATGGACAAACACGTCCGCGCCGCCCGTTTCAGGAGCGATAAAGCCGAAGCCCTTGGTCGAATTGAAGAACTTTACGGTTCCAGTGTTCATAGCGATTTCCTTTCAAATCGGCATAGAAATTCGCGTCTGGCGACATGCCAAACGTCATATAGTCGAGATTTGAGAGGAAGATCGTTGGGCGCCGGAGCGCAAAAACAAGTTCAACAGCAAACATCGATTGCAGTTATATAGGCTTGAATTGCCGCCGACGCAAGCCTCTCCGACCATCATGGCTGTAGGCGGCTTTGCGCCGGGATGGGCCTCGCCACCGACTAAACCTTGAAATCCTTTGAGCGTTCTCGGTTCGAGCGGATAACGATCATGCCGTCATTAACGCTCGGGATCAAACACCTAGTGCGCTCTCAAACCTTGGTCGTCACCAACAACCAAGTGGTCTATTCTGAGACCGGATTTGGTGGCTAGCAGAACCGCGGTTTCATCAACCGCCTGTGCCGCCCGCTTCAGGATCAGTTCGGACCGAAGCACACCATCGGTGAAGTCTTTATCGGTCGCGTATACGGCTGTGGGCAGCGCGAAAGCCTCGAAGAAGCCAAATAGCGGCCTGAGTTGATGCTCAACGACAAGGGCATGGCGCTCGCCGCCCCCGGTGGCTGTGAGAAGCACGGGCTTACCTCTCAAGGCCCTTGGATCAAGCAAGTCGAAAAAATGCTTGAACAGCCCGGTATAGCTGCCCTTGTATGTCGGAGAGCCGACGACGAGCACGTCCGCGGCGACAACATGTGCAACTACGGTCTGGGCTTGAGCGTCGAGGTCACGGTGCCATCTGGCGGCCCCCAGCGAGGGACCGACATCCTCGACATCATACGTTTGATGGGACAGGCGATGGCGGCTGGCGATGTTCTGAACGATGAGGTCGACGAAAGCGCGGGTCTTCGAGGGTCGGCTGCAGTTCCCCGAAAAACCGACGATTGATGGATTTGACATAAGCCGAACTCCGATGGTCAAACTCAGACGTAAGCGGGCCTGGCACGGCACCAGCGATGCTGCGTGACCACTTCTCTCCTCTAGGCAAGAAATCGACCTGCCTAAGACGCCGCTACTCGGACACCGGCGCCCCGGCCGCGCCCAAACTCCAGATCCCAGCCGCGCTCCTTGAGGGGCAATTCACCCTGCAGTCCGAGCCGTGGAAAAAGCAGCTCGGCAACATTGAAAGCTTCCTCCAGATGCGGATAGGCCGAGGCAATAACCGTCTCCACGCCTATTTCCTGATATTCGCGAATACGGGCGGCAACGCTTTCCGCACTCCCGACAAGCGCGGTGCCGGCACCCCCTCGGACGAGACCCAATCCGGCCCATAGATTGGGAGCTATAACCAGCTTGTCGCGGCGTCCCTGGTGCAGAGCGGAGATCCGCTTTTGCCCGACCGACTCCGAAACCTTGGTGAATTGATGCTGGGCTTCAGCGATCACGTCGTCGGTGACGCGGCTGATCAGTCGATCCGCCGCCGCCCAGGCCTCCTCCTCCGTTTCACGCACGATCAGGTTTATGCGCAATCCGAAGCGGATTTTGCGACCTTGAGCCGCCGCTCGTGCCCTGACTCTATCGAACTTCTCCTCCACCTGCTCGACGGGTTCACCCCAGCTCAGATAGACGTCGGTGTGTTTGGCAGCGACCTCGATGCCCGCCTCCGAAGACCCGCCGAACCAAAGTGGCGGATAGGGTTGCTGGACCGGCGGGAAAGAAATGTCGGTGCCGTGAGCAGATAGATACTTGCCCTCGAAGTCCGCCGGCTCTCCGGACAGGATACGGCGCCAGATCGTGAGGAATTCATCAGTCTGGGCATAGCGCTCGTCATGACCGAGCTTGTTGCCGTCGCCGGCAAGGTCGGCCGGATCAGCGCCGGTGACGACGTTGAGCAGCACCCGGCCGCCGGAAATGCGGTCCAGCGTGGCTGCATGGCGCGCGAACAGTGCCGGCGTCCCACTGCCCGGCCGCAGCGCCAACAGGAATTTCAGCCGTTCGGTCAGCGGGATCAGCCCGGCGGCCACGATCCAGGCGTCCTCACACCGTGTTCCGGTTGGCAGGAGCACGCCCTTGAAGCCAAGCCGATCGGCGGCTTGCGCAATCTCCTTGAGATAGCCGAAGGTTGCCGGCCGGTGCCGCTCGTCGGTGCCGAGATAGGGGCCGTCGCCATGGGTCGGCAGGTACCAGTAGATATCGAGCGGGCGGGTGCTGTTGCCGGACATCGGATTGTCTCCTTCAATGATTGCGGAATCTATGGGAGCAAGCCTCAGAGCTTGCCCTTCCAGGGGATGAGGCGATGTTCCAGCCAGCGCATGCCGCTGGTGAAGGCGAAGGCGAGCACGGCGATGACGATGAGGCCGACGAACACGACGTCGGTCGCGAGGAAATTGGCCGCCGACATGATCATGTAGCCGAGCCCGGACTGGGCTGCGATCAGCTCGGCCGCGACCAGAGTCGACAATCCTGCGCCGATGGCGATCTTGAGGCCGGTCAAGATCTCCGGCAAAGCGGACGGCAGGATGATGCTGGTGAAGAGTTGCAGCCGGTTGGCGCCGAGGGACAGCGCGGCGTTGATACGTTCGACGGGCACCGATCGCACGCCCGCCTGTGCCGCAAAGCAGATCGGGGCGAAGGTCGACAGCGACAGGAGAACGATCTTGGAGGTTTCGCCGATACCGAGCCATATGATCAGCAGCGGCAGGTAGGCCAGCGGCGGCAAGCCCCAGTAGAGATCGATCGGCACGCTGAAGATGCCCTTGACCCAGCGATTGAGGCCCATGAGCAGGCCAAGCGGAATGCCGACGAAAATGCCGACCCCGAGGGCCGCGGCAATCCGGCCAAGGCTTGCCAGCGTGTGGTCGAGCAGAGTGCCGTTGGCATAGCCGTCCGCCGCGACGGCGTTGAACTGGGTCAGCACATCGACCGGCGCCGGCAGGAACAGCGGCGACGCCCAGCCGAGTTGCGCGGCGAGTACCCACAATGCGATCAGCGCCGCCAACGTCACCAGGCTGATGCCGAACGTGCCTGCCGATGCTGAGCTGCGCGGCGGGGGAGACGGCCTCAGCTGGGCCGTGGCGGGAGGGAACGGGGTTTGGGAATTGGCGGCGAGCGTCATTGCAAGGTTCCTCTGCGGGCGCCTTCCGGCTGGTGGATGAGCGAGCGAATTTCCTGCCGCAGCTCGATGAAGCGCGGGTGGGACTGGATCGGCCCGATATCGCCGCTTTCGGCGAAATCGCGCACGAAATCGGCATCGAAGCGCGCAACGATACGGCCCGGCCGGGGCGACATCACGACGATGGTCGTGCCGAGTGTGAGGGCTTCCTCGATCGAATGGGTGATGAACAGGATCTGCTTGTTGGTCTTGACCCAGACGGAGGCCAGAAGCTGCTGCATGGTCTCGCGCGTCAGACTGTCGAGGGCGCCGAATGGCTCGTCCATCAAAAGGATTTTCGGATCGGTGGCCAGCGCCCGGGCGATGCCGACGCGCTGGCGCATGCCGCCCGACAGTTCGTAGGGTGGCTTTTCGGCGAAATCGGCGAGCCCGACCAGGTCAAGAAGGTGCCTCGACCGCTCATGGCGTTCGATGCGCGAGACGCCCCGGTACTTCAGGCCGAGCGCGACGTTGTCCAGCACATTGGCCCATGGCAGCAGGGTGTCTTTCTGGAACACGACGCCGCGATCGCCGCCCGGCGCCGCGATTTCGCGTCCATCAAGCGTGATCGTGCCTTCGGTGAGCGGCAGGAAGCCGGCGATCGAGTTCAGCAATGTCGACTTGCCGCACCCGGAAGCGCCGACCGCGACCACGATGGAAGCGGGAGCGATATCGAGCGACACGTGATCGAGCGCGTGTACGTGCTGGCCGTCGGAACCCGGAAAGGTGACGCTGGCATCGCGGATTCGAAGCATGGTGGCCTCCAGGCGATCTGGCTGGCGTGCCAGCCAGATCGGCGTTTCCTCAGGGATTGCTAGTTCGAGGCCTTGGCCACTGCCGCATACTGCGGATCGGCGAAGGCCGCGTAGCTGTCATTGATCGAGGTGATCTTGTGCTGGTCCTTGAGGAAGCTCGCCGTGTCCTTGAGGATTTTCGCCACCGCGCTCTTCTCGCCGCCGCCCAGCCATTTGTCTGAGACCTGTTCGTCGAGCGGCGGGACGACGGTCGTCTTCAATTGCTCCGAGTTCTCGGCCGCCGTGCCGCCCTGCAATTTCGCGATCAGTTTGGCGCTCTCGGACTCCGGCCCCCAGGCGGCCGGGTTGTTCAGATAGGCCTGGTTATAGCCGTCGATCAGCCGGACATACTGGCCGAGGAACTCCGGATTGGACTTGGCGAATGCGCCGGTGACGACCAGCGCGCTGAAGGTCGGCGCGCCGCGATCAGCAACTTGGCCGGCCGTGAGCAGGACCTTGCCGTTCTTCTTGAGTTCAGAAAGTGCCGGATCCCAGACGAAGCCGCCGTCGATGTCGCCGCGCTTCCAGGCCGCGACGATCTCGGGCTGCGGAATGGCGATAACCTGCGTTTCCTTCTCGGAGATGCCTTCCTGCTTGAGCACGGCCAGAAGCTGGTAATGGTCGGTCGAGACCGGCGCCGCGGCGAGCTTCTTGCCGCGCAGGTCTGCCGGCGACTTGATTTCTGGCCGCACCACCAGCGCCTCGCCGTCGCGCGAGACGGACGAGATATAGAACGCTTTCACGTCGAGGCCCTTGCTGACGGCAGCCGAGAACGGGCTCGATCCGACATCGCCGATCTGGACGTCGCCGGAAGCGATGGCTGCGAAAATGTCGGCACCGGAATTGAAACGGCGGAATTCGATGTTCCATCCGGTCTTCCTGGCAAGGTCGCCATTGGCGATGCCAAGGTTATAGGGATTAGCCCCGGTTTGGTAAGCAATGACGACCTTCTTCTCGTCGGCATGAGCCATTCCAGAAGAGGCCGCCGCTGCGAGCGCGACCAGGGCGGCGGAAATCAGTTTTCGCATGAGATCGATCCTTTGAGCGGAGGGTTCATCCCTCGATTGCGCGCTCCATCCAGAGCGTCGGCTCAAAATCTACTTAGTTTATAGAATAAGACAGGAACGATTTTCCGAATGACAAGGGGAGAGCGGAAAATCGGCTCATCTGGGTCGTCAGCCGGTCCGACGAATGGTCGTGCGCTTTCTCTCACCTTCCGAGGCGAAGCGAGGCGAAACCCTACTTCAAGCAACACCTTACGGCGGATTATCCGAGGTCCACTTGTAGGCCAAGCAAACTTAGCTTTAACGGCAGGTATGCGGCGCAAAGCCGAATTGGTTCCTTTCGCCGTGACTCAGATTTGCGACTTGGTCTTGATCGCTTCCGACGTGAATTCAGTGCTAAAAGCATTGCGAGAAAGCGGAATAGAGGTCACGTCCGTGCACAATCAGCCCGACGACGAACCCCGGCTGTTCTCGATTGATTTCTGGCAAATGGCGACTGTCGGGAAGTTGGCCAAAGGACCTGGCGCTCGATCAAGTACACCTCAAGACGGGTAGCTGATCTTTGACAGAGTCCCTTCGAAATTCCGAAGGCAACTGCGTTGGCCCTGGCGACGTCAAGGACCTTAGGAAAGGCGGCCGCGCTGCGAACATATACGCGGCGCGGGCCTGTCGAGACTTTGGCGATGGCTTTGCCGCAGTGCTCTTGCCGGTATACCTGGCTTCAATCGGGCTTGGACCGCTCGAGATCGGCGTTGTCGCCACCGCCGCACTCCTTGGCTCGGCGCTGCTGACGCTCGGCATTGGGTTCCTGGCCGTACGGGCGGACCGGCGCACTCTGCTTTTGGCTGCGTCCGGCCTGATGATCGCAACCGGGGTGGCCTACACGCAGTCAAGCACCTATGCAGCTGTTCTGCTCGTGGCTTTCCTGGGCACGATCAATCCTTCGTCCGGGAGCGTCAGCATCTTCGTTCCGCTCGAGCACGCCGTCTTGTCTCGGCTTGTCGCGGATCCGGACCGCACGAAGGCGTTCGCACGGTATAGCCTGTTAGGTGCGCTGGCGGCTGCGTTTGGCGCCCTTGCTGCAACCAGTCCCGATTTCTTGGTGACGATTGGGATCTCACGGCTCACCGCTCTCAAGGCAATGTTTTTCCTCTATGCCGTTCTTGGCGTGGCGGGGGGCCTGGTGTACGCGCGCATTCCCGCTGGTCCGAAAACGTCTCCACAGGACCGGCCCGCCGAGGCACTTGGGCCGTCGCGCGCTATTGTCTACAAGCTGGCGGCGCTGTTCAGCATCGATGCCTTCGCCGGCGGTTTTGCCGTGCAATCGCTCATGGCTTTATGGCTGTTCAGCAGGTTTGGACTTTCGCTATCGACCGCCGGGGCGTTCTTTTTCTGGTCGGGTGTTTTGTCGGCGGTTTCATTTCCGGTCGCCGCATGGCTTTCGAGGCGCATCGGGCTTGTGAACACGATGGTGTTCACGCACATCCCGTCAAGCATTTGCCTGATCCTGGCCGCCTTGGTGCCGAATCTCTATGCCTCTCTGGCATTTCTTCTTGTACGCGCAGCACTCTCCCAGATGGACGTGCCGACTCGCTCCTCATATGTGATGGCGGTCGTCACGCCACCGGAGCGACCTGCGGCGGCAAGCGTGACCTCAGTGCCGCGCAGCCTCGCAGCCGCCGCGAGCCCCGCGATTGCCGGCGCGCTATTTGCCGCGGGGTTCGAAGCCTGGCCTCTGGTGATCTGCGGCATCCTCAAGATCGTCTACGATTTGAGCTTGCTTTGGGCTTTCCGCCACATCAAGCCGCCTGAAGAAAGGTGAAGCTGCACACATCCCTGTGCGACTGCGGTCAAATCCCTCAAGCTGCTGCGATCTGCCAGACAGCCACGCTAGCGAGCACGATCCCTGCAGCGCCCTCGATGCCGCGGGAGGACAGTAGCAAACAGGCGCGGCCGGCTCTCAAAGATGTGCACAAGCCGTTCGCGGAACAGGATCGACAACACCGCGACGGTGGACAGGGTCACTGCAACGCCGGTCATCATCGTTACGGCAAAGAGAAGACCCGCCACCGGCACGCCCCTGGACATCGCGAAGGTCATGACGAAAAGCGTTAACGGGCACGGGATCGGCCATGAACCCAACCGCTTCCCCTTCATGCTTATGACGATGGCCACTGCCGAATGCCCGCCAGATCATCCAAACGCCGATCAGGCCGAGCAGCCCGCGGCTGACATCCTCCAGCAGCGGTGCCCGGCCGACGGTGCCAAGCGCGATCGAGACCAAAGGCAGAGAGAGCATGGCGATGATCACCGCGATCGTGACATGGGTGACGGAAAAGGTGATTGAGAACAGCAGGCCACGTGCCACCTTGGCGTACGAGCCGTTAAGATAGGTAGCGAAGACCGCCTTGCTGTGACCCGGAGTGAGCGCGTGCGCGGCGCCGGGGGCGGAGCCTTGCGAGCATTGGATGCGCAAAGCTGCGAACCCTCGCCACTTTCCTTGCGGGCGCCTAGCAGTTCGCGTCAGTCTGCGGATCGCACGCCTTGTTTTTCTGGCTCGGTGGCTTGGGCTTGGCCGACTGCTCGGGCTCGGCCTGCTGCTGCTCGGCGGCGCGCTGCTTCTTGACCTTTTTCTCAGGCTTGGCCGCCTGTTCCGGCTCGGCCTGCTGCTCGGCGGCCGGCTGCTTCTTGCCCTTTTTCTCAGGCTTCGCCGCCTGTTCCGGCTCGGCCTGCTGCTGCTCGGCGGCGGGCTGCTTCTTGCCCTTTTTCTCAGGCTTCGCCGCCTGTTCCGGCTCGGCCTGCTGCTGCTCGGCGGCGGGCTGCTTCTTGCCCTTTTTCTCAGGCTTCGCCGCCTGTTCCGGCTCGGCCTGCTGCTGCTCGGCGGCGGGCTGCTTCTTGCCCTTTTTCTCAGGCTTCGCCGCCTGTTCCGGCTCGGCCTGCTGCTGCTCGGCGGCGGGCTGCTTCTTGCCCTTTTTCTCAGGCTTGGTAGCCTGTTCCGGCTCGGCCTGCTGCTGCTCGGCGGCGGGCTGCTTCTTGCCCTTTTTCTCAGGCTTGGCCGCCTGTTCCGGCTCGGCCTGCCGCTGCTCGGCGGCGGGCTGCTCAGGCTTGGCGGTCTCTTTCGGCTCCGCCTGATCGGCGCTTGCGCCTTCGGTTGGCTTCGATTTCCGGCCAGCCTGAACCTGCTTCACCTGCTCGATGTCCTTGAGCTTAGCTGGTTTGGCCTTGGGATCGGCTTTCACCTCACCTTCAAACACCGCGACCGTATCATTTTCCAATTTGCCGGACTGTTCGGGCGCGTCGGTCTTGCTGACCTTGACGGCAGTCACCTTCTGGTCCGTCTCCTTTTCGATCACATCAACATCAATGACTTTGTTGACCACCACGTTGTTCTGGATGGTCACGTCGCCGGCCGGCTGGGCCGCCTCGACAATCCGCACAAACTCGGACCTGTCACGGATAACGGCGACAGAAACGTCGGCAGCAAGGAATTCGCGGCTAGGGACTACCACCCAGTAATAATTCGGCGTCGTGTCGAAGGTCACCTCGATTGAAATCAAGTCCGGATCACGGCGCGGCGGCAGCGGAGCCCAAATGATGTGCTCCCTGTCACGACGCCAAGTCACCCATGCTGGCGCCCAGCGAGTGCCCGGAACCCAGTACCAGCCGATATCGTCGGCATAGCCCCACCGGCCGTAATGGTACGTCGCCCAGCCGAATGGCTCGTCGGATACCCAGAGCCAGCCATACTCCTCTGTATAGACCCAATGGCCCAAGGTATACGGGCGCCAATCGTCAGGTACATCAACTGGCACGAAAACGGTCGCTCCATGATACGAGACCCAATCGCCATGGGAGGACAGGTCTTCGTAGAATGTGCTGATCGAAACCTCGGTGGCGGCCCTTGCCTGCGACACTAGCGAGAATGGTGCAATCGGGTTGGGGATATCAACGACCGTAAGCAGACAGGCGGTTACGCCGCCCAGCATCAGCCGTACCGCATTTTGGGCAAGGACGCGTTTCATCCCAGTCTTCCTCCGAAACAGATGCGCCCTTCATCTTGAAAACTCACCCGCAATCGGATTGTTCCGCCTTGCTCCCGCCAGGGCGTGGACCTTGCAAATGCTATGGCGAGCCATTGAATATAGATGCCTGATCGAACTTGGCGGACGCTTAAGAATGGTGCGGACCAGTTTCAGGGGCGGCCCAGGCGACCTCTTCCCTCCCAGGCCCACTCAGCTCTGGCCGGCCCCCCGCACACTGCATTAAGCCGCGGAAATAAGTCGCGATTGTAAAGCAGCTCCGGGCAGCTACTGGCGGCTGCGGAGGTCTTTCGGGCTGGTGACAGGCGAATAGGTCAGCGTGACACGCTTGCCGCTGCAGCTGCGTGTCAGCGAAGGCATTTCTAGCAGTGTCCGCCGGAGGGTAGTTCTGTAAGACCAGCGCCAGAGAGAGAGAGAGAGAGAGAGAGAGAGAGAGAGAGAGAACTCTTCGCGCCAAACTACAAACCGCCAGTTGCTTAGCTGGCGACAGCGCCCGATTCTAAGCCATTTGTCGGACCAGATAGCCGTTATGATGGGGAGGATTGCCTGAATTAATACTCGAACTATGCAGCGTTGTGGCTGAAGTTGGCAATGTCTACAGGGCGCGCCGAGGCCCCCCAGAGCTCGGTGCGGCAGCTTCGAATGAACGGGGTCGATTGCCCGGCAGGACGGAGCAGGTTCGGGGCTCATGGTTATTGTCAGCTTCCACATAGGCCGTTGTGGTCCGGGGCTACGCGCGAGGCTGTCGTGTGGCCCTATCGGCCAGGGTCGAGCCCCGGAGCAATGACGCAAGGGGCATTGAACGCGCGTCGGGTTAGACCCGACTGTCGCCTTTGTATTTGGCGGGTTTTCGTTCGTCGCGGCCTTCGGGATCAACTTCTTCCGCATGGCGCCGTTGAGCCTCCGCGTGACCGTAATGACGTGGGCGGATTTGCGGCAAGTTTTGCACGCGGAACATCGCACCGCTTGTTCGATCAGGCGTCGTCACTGACGCCCGGTTGGGCAAGCGGAGATTTCGTTCTCAATCGAGGGAGTTGCGGAAAGGAGACCGATCATGGCTGAACTCTTCGAAACCAGGGTGGCGGCCGCAGGCGACGATGTCGAGGAGAAGGGTTCCGGCTCGATTTCGACCAACATCAGCGATCTGGAACTGGGCTTTGACGGCTCTACCCGCCAGACGGTCGGTCTCCGCTTCACCGGTATCGACGTCCCGCAAGGCGCGATCATCACCAGCGCCTACATCCAGTTCCAGGCCAATGAGGTGAAGACCGGCGCGGCCTCGCTGCTGATCAAGGGCCAGGACACCGACGACGCAAGCGCCTTCACCAGCACCAGCTTCAATGTATCGTCACGGGCAACGACCGACGCGTCGACGGCTTGGACGCCGGCCCCGTGGACCACGGTGGGCGAGCACGTCCAGGCCGAGCGCACGCCAGACCTCACGGCTATCGTCCAGGAGATCGTCAGCCGCTCGGGCTGGGCAGCGCTCAACGACATGGCCTTCCTGATCACCGGCACCGGCACGCGCACCGCCGATTCCTACGAATACAATCCCGCCAGCGCGCCGCTGCTGCACATCGAATATGTCTTGCCGGGATCCGGAAGTCCGGTGGCCTTCAACACTCCGCCCGACTCCAACCCCGGCGCCAACCAGATCGCCGAGCTCGCCGCGGCGGGAGCACCCACCGGGATCACAGCTTCGGCCACGGATCCCGATGCCGGCTCGACGGTCACCTACAGCATCAACGATGCGCGCTTTGCCATCAATTCCAGCACCGGTGTCATCACGCGTTCGGGCACAGGCACGCTCGACTTCGAGACCCAGTCGTCGATCAACCTGACGGTGACGGCAACCTCCTCCGACGGCAGCACCGCCAACAAGAGCTTCACTCTCGCCGTCCTCGACAGCCCGGAGCCGGTCGCATTCAACGCTGCGCCCGATGCCAACACCGCGGCCAACCAGATTTTCCAGAATGCCGCCGCCGGTACTGCCGTCGGCATCACCGCTTCGGCCAAGGATCCCGATGCCGGATCGACGGTCACCTACACGATCGACGACTCGCGCTTTGCCATCAATTCCAGCACCGGCGTCATCACGCGATCAGGCACCGGCACGCTCAACGCTCAGTCCGAACCGACGATCGATCTCCATGTCACAGCAACGTCGTCCGACGGCAGTACCGACACTCATGCCTTCACCGTCGCCGTCACGGCCACCCAGTTGCCGACATCGGTGACCTTGGCGCACACCATTCTGACTTCGCAGTGGTCGCCGCCGAGTCCCGATCCAACCGATATCGTCTATATCTCCCACCTCGGCACCCTGCTCGTTGCCGATAGTGAGGTCGAGGAGATGTCGATTTTCACCGGCAAGAACCTCTACCAGATGAATCTGAACGGCACCCTGGCGGGCACGCTCACCACCATCAATTTCTCGGATGAGCCGGCCGGGGTCACCTATAATCCGGCGAACCACCATCTCTTCTTCTCGGACGATACCGGCACGAAGAGCGTCTACGAGTTGAACCCGGGCAACGATGGGTTTTACAACACCTCCGACGATATCGTGACCTCATTCAGGACCGCCGCGTTCGGCAGTACGGATTCGGAGAGCATCGCCTACGACACAAACCGCGGCGTGCTCTATCTCTTGGACGGCTCAACGCATAACATTTACACCATCGCTCCGGGCCAGAACGGCAAATTCGACGGCGTCCCAAGCACGGGGGGCGATGATGTCGTGACGAATTTTTCTGTAGCATCGCTCGGAGCCCCTTCTGACGGGGGGATCGCGTATGATCCGACCCACGACCTGCTTTATGTCATCGTGTCACGCACCTCCGTGGCAATGGTGACGCCAACCGGGAATCTGCTGGGCACGCTCGACATCTCCGCCGCCAACGCGAAAAAGCCGGCCGGACTGGCGCTGGCGCCGAGCAGCGACGATCCGAGCCACCAAATGAGCCTCTATGTCGTCGATCGCGGCGTGGACAACGACTCGAATCCAACCGAGAACGACGGCAAGATCTATGAATTCCATTTGAACGATTGGCTGCTCGCCTGATCTGCCGGGTGCGCCATTCAAGCTCCTAGGACCGTTTCCTCCTGCTCGGAAAGAACCGCGGCAGCCTCGGCCTTGCGATAGCTGTAGATACGGTCCGCAGGCCTAAGCCCGAGCAATCGGTGCAGTTAGTTCATGCCCCAGCCGAGGTGGATGGCCACGATCTCCGGTCGCAGGTTCTCGACGAAGCGGCGCCCTGGGGATCGCGTGATCACTTGTTGCCTCGGTGGCTGCTTTGGTGGCAAAAATTCGTAGGCGCACTTTAGGTTGAATTTTGACTGGCGACGATGTTCGATGAGGCGCGGACGAACGGGGGCGTGATGAAGAAACAATGGTGGAAGTGGTCGGTTGAGACCGAGGAACTTGCAGATAAGCATTATGTGCGGGTCATCGAGGACGGTGTGGTCAGCATCAAGGGTTTCGGTTCTGAGGCAGATGCAAAAGCCTTCGCCAACAGCGAGCGCGCAAGGTTCGGGCTTGAGCTTGATACGCCACAGGACAATGAGCCCGGCCGTCAACGCCCGGCGAGCAGTCGGGTCGCTCCATCGCACAAGGCTAGCTAACGGCAGCCGGAACGTTATAGCGACCTTGAATGTTCAACCCGTTTCGCAGAGCCGAGACCTCCTGTCAGGGGAACAATAAAAGCCGCACGAGCTCTGTTGAGCTGGTCGCGAGTGCGGCTCGCCGCCAGAGCGCATAACCAACGATCCTCGATTTTGAGAACGGGTCGAGGAACCCGAATCCACGCCATGTAGCCGCTATCCGCCAGGCCTTGGAGGATGCGGGAATTGTCTTTGGCCCAGAAGGGCCATTGCTACTCCGGCTATGGAATGGGATTTGCGGCCGAAGATGAAATGCGCCGTCTGCGGTGGCAAGCGCATTACGCACGCCCTAGAAGCCTCACACTCCTTGCGGTGAAGGTCTTTCGGGCGCGTGTCCGGAGAATAGGTCAGCGTTTCGTCTGCCGCCGCCGCCACATCCTATTGTCCGTCTGTCGATCACCGTTCGGGGTCAGCATCAGCGCCGAACCGGTCGCGGAGCGCCGGCAGATCGAGCTTCTGATAACGATGGCAATCCAGGCAGCCGCCAGTGACCGACATGCCCGCCTCGATAAGTTCCCGAAAGGTCCAGCCGTCGCTCATCCGGACGAAATAGGTTTCCGAGGTCAGAAGACCAAGAGTCCGCTCGTGAGGGGCGAGCGCCTCCATACCGGCCCGCTGTTGCCGCTTCGCGGCAATCTCCTCGTGCCACCGGGAATATTAGCGACCGGGAACATGGCTTGCTACGCGGCGTTTACCCGATGATCAGCCTTCAGGAGGAGGTTGCCATGAAAAAACTGCTACTTGCTTCAGTGATCGCCGTTGCCACCGCGGCAGCCACGGTCGCGCCTGCGGATGCGCAGGGGTTCTTCGGTCTCGGTTTCGGTCCATTCGGCGGCTTCAGCCCGTTCTACGGAGGTCCATTCAACGGTGGTCCTTTCTACGGCGGCGGCCCGTTTTACGACTATGGCGGCCGCTATTACGGCCCTAGCTATTACCGCGACTATTATCCTGGCTACGTGGCCCGCTATCCGCACCGCTACCACTACCGGCACCGCCACTATCGCCACTGCCACGTCAAGTGGGTGAGGCATTGGCATCATCACCGCCGGGTGCTGGAACGCGTGCGGGTGTGCCGTTACTGACAAGACCGATGTGGAAGCGTGTCTAGGAGACGAAGGCGGCTAGGCCGGCGCAGCGTGTCCCCAGCGCCTTCGCCTATGATGTCGAATGGCTGAAGCCTGGCATCACCGGCCGGGTAAGGTTCCTTCGTGGCGAGCACTGCGACGCTGCAGGATTTCCGCGAGCAGGCCCTATCCCTTTCCCTGAGGCCGCTGGGGCAGCGGGCTGTGCCGGCGGGTTCGCGATTCAAGTCGTGCTCGGCCTTTTGGCTGGATTTCATTTTATTAGCAGATGCGCTCAAATAGAGCGGTTTGTCAGACAAAAGAGATTTCGCATGTCACTAGTGGACCTCACCGCCGACATCGTCTCCGCTTATGTTAGCAATAATCTCGTCTCGGTAACCGACTTGGCGGATTTGATCGCGTCGGGGTATTACTCGCTCACTGGCGCAGCCCTGCTGCCAAAGCAGGAGCCTGCCGTCGACCCGGAGCGCTCGGTCTTCCCCGATCACATCATCTGCCTGGAGGACGGCAAGGAGTTCAAGTCGCTCAAGCGGCACCTGATGACCGATCACGGTCTTACACCAAAGCAGTATCGCGCGAAATGGAACCTGCCGGCAGACCATCCGATGGTGGCGCCGAACTATGCGGAGCGGCGATCGGAATTGGCGAAGGCGTTGGGCTTTCAGCGGAAGCCTGCAGATCTCCGAAAATGAGATCGCCGCACCAGCGAGGATTATATTCCAAGAGGCGAGAAATGAGCATACGGAAAGGCAGAGCCCACTCGCTTTGAGGGGGGACGAGCGGGCTCCGGGGGGTGGACCCTACGACGTTGCCTAAAAGCCGCGCCGTGAAACCTAACCTGCCGACGGTCGGAATGTTCCCCGATGCGACCGAAGTCGCACCCGCTGACGCTTTGGTCCCGCTGAAACCATCGCCTCGCTACATCATTTGATAGAGCCGGCGAACATGTGTCCCTTCGATCGGCGGCATGAGAGCTGTGAATAGATGCCCGTCATCCCGTTTGCCTGGATGGCGGGCATTCTGTTCGGATCTCAGCCCGCTTTAACCGCTGTTTAATGTATGAGCGCCTACTAATACGCGGTGGTCAACATCCTCACACGCATTCGGCAACTGACGCGCGCGGCAGGTCGGGACGCGGCTGGAAACGTTGCCGTTATCTTCGCGCTCACCCTGCCGATCGTAGTCGGTGGGGCGGGACTCGGCGTCGAGACGTCCTACTGGTATTATTCGAGCCTCAAGCTGCAGGCGACGGCCGACGCAGCCGCCTATGCCGGCGCGTTGGAAAAGGTTGCGGGTTCCAGCACCGCAGCGATCACGACGGCCGCCACGCAATCGGCGACCGACAACGGCCTCGCCAATGTAACAATCACCGTCCACACGCCGCCCACCTCGGGGTCGCACATGACCAACAAGGCGGTCGAGGTGATCCTCAATCAGAGCCTCGACCGGATGTTCACGGCCATCTTCTCCGAGAGCAAAGTGCCGGAGCGGGCAAGGGCGGTGGCGCTGATCACTGACGCCTCCAAGGCATGCGTATTGGCGCTCAATCCGTCGGCCTATCAGGCAGCGCTCTTCTCCGGCAACACCAGCGTCAAGCTGACCGGGTGCTCGGTGATGTCCAATTCGGCACAGGCCGATGCCGTCAAGGTGCAGGGGTCGGCGGCCCTTCAGGCCGATTGTCTGATCGCGGTCGGCGGCGTCTCGCTCGGCAATCCGGTGACCACAGTTTGCAAGTCTCCGATCACCCAGGCCTTGCCGGCGTCGGACCCCTTCTCCAACCTTCCAGCGCCAGCGGCTGGCAACCCGTGCAAGACCGTCAACGGGAGCAAAACATCGCAAACGCTCCAGCCCGGAACTTACTGCAGCGGCATGGACCTCAAGGGCAATGTCACGCTCCAGCCCGGCACCTATGTCGTCCAGGGCAGTCTGAAGGTCAACGCCGGCGCGGTCGTCTCCGGAACCGGCGTGACCCTCTTCATGTCCGGCAGCAACACCGTCAGCATGAATGGCAACGCCACGGTGACGCTGAGCGCGCCGACCTCGGGCACCTATTCGGGCGTGCTGTTCTACGGCGACCGGACCGGCACCAGCACATCAAGTACCTTTAACGGCACTGCGAGCTCGCTTTTGACCGGTGCCATCTATTTCCCCAAGCAGCAGGTCAACTATCTAGGCAACTTCTCCGGGAGCGGCGGCTGCACCCAGGTCGTCGCCGACAAGATACAGTGGTCCGGCAGCACGACCATCAAACAGAACTGCTCGAGTCTCGGGATGAAGGACATCCCCTCAGCCCAGTCGGTTGCGATCGTCGAATAATCAGGAACGCTAACCAGAGCCGCAGAGCCGCCGCCATTTCATGCGCAAGGAACGCGCTTCATGTTGCCACCAGACGGCTACACCTCCGGGGTCGGTCGCGTTGCTCCAGACATGCAGTTGATGCATCGAGAGCACTTATCGCGGCTGCTGCGCGTGGCCCCAAGCGGACAGAAGGAACATTCTCGTCCCGCGCGTCTTTCCTTTAGCGGAGGGAGAGGAACGAGGCATGGCGGACGTCAAAAGCAAACGCGATTCGCGCGACCGTGACCGGGTGTCTGGGGATCAGGAATATGAGGTTGGCTACTTCGCCAGCAAATTCGGGCTCTCGATCCCTCAGGTCCGGAAACTGATCGCCAAGCACGGAAACGACCGCGAGACTTTAGAGCGTGAGGCAAAAGCGCTGGGCACTCGATGAACCGCTACTTCTTCGACACGTTCAACGTTGGCCGAGATGGCGGTCGAGGTTATTTCAATTGAAGACCGGCTCGAACTCTTTGTACATGTTCGGGATCAGGCGCCTCATCTCAGGTGACGGATGAAACCGGCGCGGAACTGGATGGCATCCATGCAGTAAGACGACAGGCATTGAGGCGATTTTTACAGCTCGCGCCATATTCGAAATGTTCGAGGTGACCTCGAAATCTAGCCCTGCATAGTAGCCGCTCGTACACCACATCGCGGCATCGAACTTGAAGGCCCACCGTGGGCCCCAATCTGATCCACGCCTAGGGTGACCCGCCCCGCCCGCGATCTGAGTTCGCGGGCTCACGAATATTTGAGGACCCCTCACCAAGCCGACGGCATATTTTAGGGACGTTAATGTTCAACGCCTATGCACAGACGAGCCCTACTGTCGGGGAAGCAATCAAAGGCCGCACGAGCTCTGTTGAGCTGGTCGCGAGTGCGGCTCGCTGCCAAAGCGCATATTAGCGAACCAACGATCATCGAATTTGAGAACGGATCGAGGAACCCGAACCCCCGCCATGTTGCCGCTATCCGCCAAGCCCTGGAGGATGCGGGAATTGTATTTGGCCCTGATGGGCCAATGCTGCCTCGGTCCGAAATCCCGAACCGTGGTCGACAAACGGACAATAGGATGTGGCGGCGGCGGCAGACGAAACGCACGCCCTGACCTCAGACTCCTTGCGGTGGCTGGTGTCTGGCGAATAGGTCAGCTTGATACGCCACAGACCGCGCATTTCATCCTCGGCCGCAAGTCCCATTCCATCGCCGGAGCATCAGCGCCGAACCGGTCCCGGAGCGCCGACAGGTTTGATGACGAAGTCCAGCCGTTGTTCATTGTCGGCGATTGTCCTTTTGGCTGAATTTTCTGATCAACAACCAGTGCGCTAGTACTTGCTCGCCGGCCTCGCGTTCTCCTAAACCTAACCGGCCAAGGCCCGGTGCCCCCCTAGAGACAGTGGAAAAGGCTACCGGGCCACCTGTCCGTCATATCGGCGCGACTTAGGCATTCCCGATAGATGGCGCTAGTTCCCGCGCGTCGTGTGCACTTATGCGACCTTGAGGTTAATGACGCGCATTACTGCGACTACTGTTCCATTGTTCGTAGCAGCCTCTTTCGTACTGCCCTTGCCGCAGCTCCAAACGTCGCCTTCCTTGGCCGTGAATTTCATATCGCCGGCCGTAACTTCCAGTTCGCCTTCAGTGACCGTGCAGACCATGTCGTCGGTCATCACATCCCCCAGCGGGCTAGTTCCTTTCGGCTGATAAATCACGTCTTCCATGACGATTTTCTTATACCCCTTGATATGGGAGTCTCGTGTCCCCCGCTCGACTAGCCGAACGCCAGGAAAAATCTCCTTGCCCTCAGTCGGGCCATAGGTCTTGGCCGATACCGGGGTGAACTTCGCGGCCATTGGCGGGGCGGCCATCGAGGTGGCAGCAAGGGCGAGAGCATTACGTCGATTCATCTTCATAACATCCTCCCTGAGTTGGTCCGCCCGGTTGGGCGAACTTGATATTTTACGCGCCCGACAAGCCAAATAGTCAAAACACAATTGGGGATCCGCCCGGCAATCACCAGGCGAGGATCGACAGCGAAACGGGAACTAGAACGGCAAGAGCCCGCTCGTGAGGGCCGAGCGGGCTCCGTCGTGGCCTTTCAGACGGCAAGCAGAAACGGAGGACAAAGCCTTGCCGCCCAATCTCTATAACCGCTCTCGTCTCGCCAAGTTCCGGCCTTTAGACGGCTGCTAAACAAACAGGACTTATGCGCGGGATCGTTAGAGGCTTCAGTCGCAAATCTGTTAGTTGCGAGTCCGCTCATATGGATGCAGGATCAATGCTCCCCACCTTCAAGCGGTGGGGTGGCCCGACCCGTGATAATCCTGTGTCACCTAGGTTAAAGCGGGCCGGGCCGCAGAGGTTCCTGGGGGTGCCCGATGCGTTCTCAGCCAAACAGTATTCTCGGACCCGACGACATGGCGATGCTTGAAAGAGTGCTCCAGAAGCTATTACCCGCAGGTGCGGACGCCGCCGAAAGGGAATGGCTGGGCAGCCTGTTGATCACGGCCTTCCAGAACGGGGCGACAGACGAGGCGGCGCTGTTTGCCACGGTGGATAGGAAACCCAAACCGTAAGCTCGGTCTCCCTGCCAGGCGCCTCAATGGCGGCGCTTGAGAAATTTCGCTTCCCGCACCAGCGAATTCCAATCCGTGCCGATCAGCCGGATCAGCTCCCGCGCCTCCTCCTCGGATAGGCTAGTCTCTTTTGCCAACCGCGCTGCCAAAAGGCGGGTATTTTTGTCCGTGCGCGACCCGTTCGGCTTGCCGTCGCCGTCCTTCACTGCCCTATCTCCGTCTCAAACAAGAGCCCGCTCGCCTGAGGGAGGTCGAACGGGCTCCGGGGGAATGCCCCCGCGCGGCGCGGTGAACCTTGGCCGGGACACACGCCGCGACACCCAACGGGATGGTTGATCGAATGTTCCCTTCCGCCAGATTGCGACCGAAGTCGGAGGAGCTGCCGCTTTGGTCCCAACCCTGAAACCTTCGCGTTCTCTGCATCATTTGATAGGGCCGGCGAGCAATGTCCCCTTCATCGTCGGCATGAGAGAGTGGATAGATGCCCGCCGTTTCTGCCAGGAGTGGCGGGCATCTGTCTATCTAACCCGCCAAGCCGCCGTCCCGCGACGCTGCCGCCGACAGGGCGCCTGGAAGGGCCCGCTTACTTGGAAAACTGTTTCAGGTAAGCGATGACGTTGGCTACGTCCTGATCGTTCTTGAGGCCGGGAAACGCCATCTTCGTCCCCTTGACCATCCCCCTCGGGTCCTGAAGATACTTCGTCAGCGTAGGCTCATCCCATTTGATGCCGGATTTTCCGGCCTCGGTCATGGCCATGGAATAAGTGAAACCGGGATGCGTGCCCGCGGTGCGCCCGATGACGCCGTGCAGAGACGGGCCGACCTTGTTCTGGTCCTGGTCGGCAATGTGGCAGACCTTGCACTTGGTGAAGACCTTCTCGCCTGCGGCGGCATCCTGCGCCCGCGATGGGCTTGCAAGGAAGATCGTGGCCGACGAGGCGATGAAAATTGCGATTGCGCGCATGGCAGTCCTCCCTGATCGATCGTCATTTGCGCCGGACGATCCGCACCACGCCAGCTGCGCTGGGGCGGCCTGCACGGTAGAGCGGAATATCCGTGGTCCCACCAATGGAGTTGCGGCATCTACATACCACAGTATCAAGCCGGTGGGTAGAAACGCCAGTTTGTGCGGCGCGTCCCGAGGAGCGGACTCAGGCGACGCGCTTTGGTCCTTGATTTGACGCTCACCAAAACAACAATTGCTATCGCCCGCCATGACGCTATCGTTAGCGCCGTCCGGGGTTTTGGCTACCCACTTCCGGACCACCTCGGCCCGGCGGTGCGTCACCACTTCACCCCGAAGCAAGATGGCTGCCGGGCCGTTCTACAGCCTCCAGGCCCGTGAGCGCGGCAGGGTTCTAGCCGAGGCCATAGCCCTGGCTATGTAAGTTGCCCGCCATTCGAGAGTGCAGAACGAAAAGAGACCAAGAGCGTGGTGACCACCCTATAAGCCGCCGAGGAGAAAGCCGGCTCTGGTGCCCAGCCGAGTTGAGGCTTCCGACATTCATCTGAAACCTTATGAACGGCCCCGCGTTTGCTTCTCACGATTTCGTTACCGCGGAGGTAAGATGCAAGGTGTGAAGCGGTCGCGCTGGACGGACACCTACGACCCAGACGAGTTCGCGGCAAAGCACGGTTTGACAACCAGGCAGGCCGAAATTGTCATTCAGAGCAATGGTCCATCCAAGCGCAAATGCGACTTGGCAGCCGCGGCATTTAGGGCCGCGCTTAGATATTGCCGCCACTCGCGAGAAAAAGGTGCGAGAAGATCTCCTCTAAGGTCGGGAAGCAATGAGGCGCCTCAGGGTTGAAGGTATGTCGGGTGGAGCCGTGTGAGAGGGGCGGCGCTCTTTCAACGCCGGCTGTTGAGATACCGCCGCTCGCGAGAAGGGGGCGTCGGGTAAAGTCCGCCGTGTGTCGACAGGCTTTGGAGAGAACCACAACATTTGTTATTTTATGCGGGTTGAATCAATGACATGTTGAGCCAGGGCCGATCGCAACGCAGTTTGCTGACTCTATGGCCCCCTGTCCTCCGACGACCGTCGACACACCCAGGTCCCCCGCCCCGCTCGGCGGTCGTCTTCTTGTTCCAGAGCAATGCAACAAATGTGAGCAACGACGCACCAGCGCTGCTCAGGGCCGGAACCTTTCCGTGTGCCAGACGATCTTGCCGTCGACCTTCATGGGCTTGTGGATCACAAGCTTCCTCGGCAGATGCTCGGGGTGAACCTCGACGAGCGTCACCTTGATCTCCGGCTTGCAGCGGCTGCAGTCGAACCTCAGGCGGAAGGGATTGGCGCCCCCGCCGTAGACCATCATGAGGTCAGCCGACCGGCAGTAGCGCACGTTCCCGCAGGCGCACTCCAGCTTCAAAAGCATGTTGTGCCGGGTCGCCTTGCCCAGCGTGTCGATCATCTCATGCGCCATGAGAACAGAAAAAGAACAAAAAACTTGAACGTCAAGCGGGCATATGAAATCTTTTCGTCATGAGCGACGAGCCGACACGCCCTGGTGAGCCTGTGCAAACGCGCGAGCGCGGGCCTCTCGGCCACGCCTGCGAGCACAAGGGTTGTGCGAAAGACGCGGGCTGGGGCTTTGCTCGCCCGAGGAAGCCATCTCACTGGTTTTGCTTTGAGCACCGTGGGGAGGGGGAACGCTACCTGTAGCAGAGGCACATCATGATACGTGAGACGATAGCAACCGACCTGGAAGAGGCAGCCGATCAGATTGCAGAGATCTCGAGAGCCGACCTTCAGGTGATGCTCCGCAGGGCCGCCCTAATGTTGAGGAATGTGACGGGGCTCGTCCATCCGAAGGTCGAGGAAGCGTTGGCAGGCCTGGCCGCCGCGGAAATGGGGCTATCCAAGCCGGAGCTGGTCAGAACGATCGTCGGTGAATGGCTGATGGCTAACGCCTACCTGCCGGTGCCCTACGCGCTGGACGACGAGAGTGCGGTCGAAGGTAACGCCTGACCCGCCCTCCAATCATCACCTCGGACGTTCACTCCTATCCGTTGGTTGCCCTCTAAGTCCCTTGCGGCATTCAACCGTAATGGAACTTCGGCTTTGGCTCGGTACCCTCGAATTCGACGCCTACGCGGTCATTCCTTCGCCATCGAACGACAGCTTTGTAAGCGATCTCGTCGACGGGAACGTAGAGCACAAAGCGTGCTGGAATCTGAATGTCTGCGGCCAACCTCAGTTCGGCTCCTTGGGAGTGCTGATTGCGTAGAGAACAACTGATTTCCGAGTTTTGGAAACCAGTGATAATCGTTGCGCCCTTCAACACGCGCGGGCGATGTTCTCGACGGGGACCGTCTGGAGGTGGGGATTCCATAGGCCTATAACGTGAACGGGCTTCCAGCGCTCCGTCCAGTCACAAATATGGGCAGGACGGGATGGCAAACAGAAAGACCCGGAAGCCGAAGCCTCCGGGCCGGATCCATGGAGTAATTTAGGTGACGCAGGTCACTCTAACTCGCGATCCGGTTCAAATGCACATCACACATTCGCGATTGCTAAAAAGCCCGGCCACCGAAGCAGCCGGGCCAAAAGAGAACCCCAACTTGGAGAGTTCAGGTGTGTGGCGTCATTGTATGCTGGAAGCTGGTTGTGCGCCACAAACGCGGGGTTGCCGCGCCCGGCGGGCGTCGAGTTTATCCCGGACAACGGCGGCGGCGCTGGCGTGAGGCTGCGGAAACCCTGGAGATAGGCACGTCTCTGAGAATTTCGCTCTCAATGACAGCCCTTGATCAGCACTTTAGCTCTCGCTAAGACGGCGATCGGGGTGAGCGAAGCGAGATGGCGGACTTCAGGAAAAACACATGCGCTGCATGCCAGGGAAGTGGCAGGGTATTCATGTGCAACAAATGGGAGCAGTCTACCGGCACGTGCTGCCCGGCCGGGACACATCGCCAGGGATGCTCTGGGGTGACGGTGACATGCAGCAGCTGCCATGGGTCTGGGATCCGAAACGCACGCCCTAGAAACCTCACACTCCTTTGCGGTGAAGGTCTTTCGGGCGGGTGTCAGGCGAATAGGCCAGCGTGATCCGCTTGCCGCCACAGACGGCGCATTTCATCTTCGGCTTGAGGTCCCACTCCATCGCCGGAGCATAGCGCCGAAGCGGTCGCGGAGCGCCGGCAGATCGAGCTTTTGATGACGATGGCAATCCAGGCAGCCGCCCGTGACATGCCAGCGTCGATAAGCTCTTGAGTCCAGCCATCATGCTGCGATGCAAGGCGAGCTCGGCCTTTTGGCTGGATTTCATTTTATTAGCAGATGCGCTCAAATAGAGAGCTTTGTCAGACAAAAGAGATTTCGCATGTCACTAGTGGACCTCACCGCCGACATCGTCTCCGCTTATGTTAGCAATAATCTCGTCTCGGTAACCGACTTGGCGGATTTGATCGCGTCGGTGTATTACTCGCTCACTGGCGCAGCCCTGCTGCCAAAGCAGGAGCCTGCCGTCGACCCGGAGCGCTCGATCTTCCCCGATCACATCATCTGCCTGGAGGACGGCAAGGAGTTCAAGTCGCTCAAGCGGCACCTGATGACCGATCACGGTCTTACACCAAAGCAGTATCGCGCGAAATGGAACCTGCCGGCAGACCATCCGATGGTGGCGCCGAACTATGCGGAGCGGCGATCGGCGTTGGCGAAGGGGTTTGGCTTTCAGCGGAAGGCTGCAGCTAAGCCGGCGAAGAAGGCAACCAAGCGGAGCGTGACGTAAAGGTCCTCAGCGCGGCGGGCAAGAGCCCGCTCGTGAGAGAAGGAGTGCGAGCGGGCTCCATGCTTTGCCTTTCAGGCGGCTCGGATAGAATGCCGGAACTACCCGTGCCGCCGAGGCCATATTCGCATCCCGTCGGGATGTTCCCAATTCAGACAGAAGTCGTAGAGAATGACGCTTTGGTCCCTGTCCCGAAACCTACATCCCACTGCATACATTTGATAGAGCCGGCGAACATGTGTCCCTTCGTTCGGCGGCATGAGAGAGTGGATAGATGCCCGTCATCCCGTTGCCTGGGGTGGCAGGCATCTGTTGAGTCTCAGCCGGCCGGCAGAAGCCAGGAGTTCAACGACGAGATCGGCAATGGTTCCTGAGTCGTCGGTGCTCACCTTTGGCAGATGTTCTGCCATCCATCGGTCCAGAAATTTCAAAGCCCGCGCGCTCATGCTGACCTCAAGCTGGGAGGCCACCTTATTTGGTTCCTTCCTCCAAGTCCTGCAGTGTCGCATGGCGTAGCGTGTGCTCGCCACGAAGGAACCTTACCCGGCCGGTGATGCCAGGCCTCAGCCATTCGACATCATCGGCGAAGGCGCTGGGGACAGGCTGGGAAGGCTTCGAGGCCCTAACCGCTTCGACGCGCTGCCACAGCCTTTCCCTGAGGCCGCTGGGCAGCGTTATGAACGCTGTGCCGGCATATCGGCCACCGCGCGCCACGATCGCCGCAGCGGGCTTCCCAGGCTCGCGTCTAATGCCGAGAAGCTCGAAGTCGCCGACATCCCAGCACTTGCACTTGACCCAGGAATCGACCTTCCCGCTTCGATAGAGGCTCTCGCGTCGTTCGAGACCATGCCCTCAAGGCCCATCTGCTCGACGGCCTCGAAGAACGCGACGCCGTTGCCCTCAACATGGTCGCTGTATTGAATGATGTCCCTGGCCGGCCGGATCAGGTTCCAGAGCTTGGCCTTGCGCTCGATCAGCGGCAGGGATCGGGGATCCTGGCCGTTCAGATGCAAGATATCGAAAGCAACGAAGGCGAGTTGTTCGGCATTCCACACCATCCGAGAATGCATCTGGTGAAAGTTCGGCCGGCCATCGGGATCGGGCGCGATCATCTCCCCATCGATGATAAACGATTCCGCCGGCAGCTTTTCTGCCGCGGTGACGATCGGCCAGTAGCGCTGAGACCAGTCATGCCCGTTTCGTGAGAATGCCCTAACACCTGCCCAATCGCGGACGAGCTGGGTGCGGAAGCCGTCATATTTGATCTCGTGCAGCCAGTCGTCGCTGACCGGCGGCGTCTCGACCTGGATAGGCTCAAGCGGCTTGATGAACATCAACCGCTCTCTGGCGTTACGCATGCACCCGAACTCTCCAAACGCGATTCAAGCCGTCCGCGGCCCATCGGTTCCGGGCATTTTAGCGAATTTGTATGTAGTATGCGTTATTCGCGGTCTACCCCGCCAAGCTTCCTTCGCGGTTCGCCAGGGGTTCGAAGATCACTCCGTAGACGCTTTCGACTTCCTCGTTGATCTCGGCGGCCGGGATGCCTTCTCGGTCGGCCGCTCCCATGAGCTGGTCGGCCAAGTCGCTCACTGCGACGGGATCATCAGTCATCGCGTTCGGCAGGTGCTCTGCCATCCATTTGTCGAGGAAATTTACACCCCGTGTGCTCATCAATGGAATAGGACGGCCGAGAGGACGGACATGCCAACCGACAGAGGCACGGCCACCAGCAAACAAGCTTCTAAGATGATTGTTTCTTTGTCACTGAACATGGAAAGGCAATGCTTTTCCGGGGCTTAAGTTCCGGAGCCTTCAGGCACGGACTATTTTTCGGCGCCTCGCCTCTGTTCCGCTTGGCGCCTGTCGATCGCGACCTGGAGCCGGATGGCTGCAAGCACGAGGGCGACCGGAATTGTGTCGGATTTGGCTTCTGGTTTCTGCATTCCGCCTATAACAAATGTTAGTGGCGGCCGGTTCCCCCGAAAATTGTGGAGCGAGCGGTTAACGCAACGGACGCTCGGGCAAGCGTCACGCTATCGGAACGGCGGAGCGATCAGCTATCTTCTCCTGCCGGTATCCACTCCAGCTCCGAAGGCGATATGCCTGCGCGCAGCTGGCTCAGCCGTAATTCATCGACCCAATAGACCTCGCCGTCGACCAGCACGCGAGCCTCGTAGGAGCCTCCGGAGAAACGCTGCGCCGTGATGTAGACCTTGTGGCGGTCGAGCGCCTTACGGACTGCGGCGCGCTTTAAATTCTGGCTGGTTATCGGACTGCTCATGAACGCCGAACTCTTGACGCCACTACAGGCGATTCAATTTGCCCGTGCTCGAATGGTTCCGGACATTCTAGGCGAGCCCGATGTCTCCCTTGCCCTTTGGCGTTAATTCGATGGGGTCGTCATCGCTTGGAGTGCGACGTCTGGATCCCCCCTCCCGCCACGATGCACGGATCAAATCGTCCGTGGCCAGATCGGCGCAGACTTGTTTTGCATCTTTCATTCGCAACATAAACGTTTCCATCATCTCGGGCCAAATCTGAGAAAAAGGCAAGGCTATGTCGTATGCCCGAAGTTTGGATAAGAGCCATTGCTGTGCATCAGCCCGAATACCCGGGAGTTGCCGTTCCACAGCTGGCACGTCCTTAAACCCTGCCAGCTTGAAAATATCTGTTTGCCCGGTTCTTTCTGTCTCGATCGATTGGCGCGCTTCGATCCGCCGAAGTCCGTGGTCCTTTAAGGCCGCGAACTCGACCTCTCTATAGGTCTCCAGGCCTTTCGAATTCCTGGTTCCGTATGCGATGCAGAAGAACGTTCGCTCTGCCAGTTTTTCGATCGGCGTCAACAGCACATGCTGAAACCCACCAGACTTTCGAAATTCCTCTGAAAACAGAGCTTGGATTGCCACCTCTCTAGCTAGGCGAGCGTCTAGTCTCTCTTTCCAGTTCGCACCTAGTATCCCATCGAAGGACGCAATGATTTTTGCGTCGTCCCAAGCGGTGAACCGGTTCACGTGATCGAACATAAAATTCAACAGCACCTCTCCCGGTCGGTGCTGCATGATTGGCTTGACCTTGCCGAACTCGTACCCCGTCCAACCAGTAGGATCTATGAAAGTGAGCGCAAACGACGGACCGACCACCTTCATTATGAGGTCGACGGCATCTTCAAACCGGCCACAAAAACTGTGGACGTGAAAGTTGTTTGACGGGTCGTGGTGCGCCTTCACCGCGCGGTCTAGTTCTGCAAAGGCTGCCCGATCCGCTTCAACAAAGAAGCATTGAATGGTTTTGGACTTGCCTTGCCGCTTCATCTGAAGCTGGGCGTCTTTCAACATTTGAATGGCTATCATGAAAGATGTATCTGAATAGTCCGTGGTGCGGGTCTCCCAGGGGCCAGAGAACCCGTCCACATAAGTCAATGTCGGATATCCTCCGAGCAGCACCTTAAACGCCAGAGACTGTAAGTATTTTCGCAGGATGAAATGCTTCGCAGCAGTCTGTTCACGGCCAAAATATATGTCTTGCACTTGAGATTCCCCGCAACCAGCGCGTCAGGCAGAAGTCGACTCGCCGGGAAACATTAGTGCCTAATGACCAATCCGGTCTAGAGAGACGTCTTGACACCCACAATCAAAGGGCGAGAGAGGGCCCGATTGGCATTTCATCGTAGGTCCGCCCGTTGAGGGTCCGTCCGGTCGCTTTTTTATTGCGGCCGCCCCACTGCTTGAAGAAGAACGCGGTTCCGCTCCTTCGGCACATGGCTTCGATCTCGTCGACCCACCGTGGGTCCATATCTCGCGCGCCAGGTCCGGATTCACCCCCAACGATTGCCCAATCGATATTCGAAAGATTGGCACCTGCCACTGAACCTATCAGCGGCTCGAGTGACACGAAGCGGATGGCCGCAGGGGCACGTCGCAAATCGTCGAGACGATCGAGCACGCGGCTATCCTCAACACTGGTCCCGAGCCACACGTTTGAGAGCACCGGGAAGTCTCCTCGCGACAGGATTTCTGCCATCACCTCTGGTCGCTTCGTAAGGATTTGATAGGTGTGCCGGGGCGTTTGCTCCATCACCGCCCAGACCTGCCGGATGAAGTCCGGGGGCACATCAATATGGAACAGATCTGACATAGAATTCACAAACACCCGGCGCGGCTTTGACCAGGCTGCGGGTATAGCGAGTGACTTCGGGTCGATTACCACCTTGCCGGTCCACTTCGCACGGCCCCCGCTTTTGCGAGTGAGGCCATGGTATTTCTCCATTCCCATGGCTTCCAGCCGAGCGGCCATTCTCATGGCGTAGCAATTCGTGCAGCCTGCGGTAAGGATCGTACACCCGGCGACCGGGTTCCAAGTGGCGTCCGTCCATTCGATCGTGGTGTCAGCCATATGAAGTCCTCCTCGGCGGTCCTGCGCGGCATGATTGCGCACAATAGCTGATAAAAACCTTCAGATGAATCCCAGCCGGCGCGGCGAGCCGAGAGCGCAAAAAAGAACCCACCGGCCGAAGCCGATGGGGAGACTGGAAGTGATGTGCAGGGAATTACAGGGTGAGCGCCTGTGCGATCTGCAGGTAGAGCAGCACCCCGAGAGCCCCGGCCAAGAGGAAAATCAGACCGGTCAGAACTTCGGAAGCGGTGCGCGGCAGCCTCACAGCTTGGATCCCTTCAACTGGTCGATGATCTGCGTCAATGCCAGTAACAACCCCGCAACCGTAAGAATGATCCACATCGATGTGGAGCCCAGCCAGCGCAACCGCGTCCAGAGCTTCACCACAGCGAATCCCGCTTGGAAGTGATCCTCGTCCATATCGAGGAAATCATCGAGCCGGTCCCGCTGTTCGGGCTTCAGGCGGCCGGCCCAGATGAGGGCCTCGCGCTGCTTGCTGTCGAGGCGATCGAGCCAGAGGATCGTTTCCGGGTCGAGTTCGCGAAGGCGCTGGGGGAACCCTCCGCTCATTTCACGAGCGCCTGGATGGTATCGCCCTTGGCGTGGTTGAGGCGAACGCAGTCCCCGAGACGGCGGCGATCTTCCGCGTGCAGCCGGGCTTCCTCCTCCGTCGAGACGAAGCGATGGGGGATATCGACCACGCCGACGCAATCCTGCATCACGCTTGGATCGACGTGTGCCGTCGGCTTGGTCACCAGGCTATCGACCGATGGCGTCGAGGCGCTCTGACACCCCTGCAGAGATGCCATCAGGCTTGCAGCCAGAAGGATTGGTCGAAACGGGCGGTGCATTGTCTTGGTCCTTCTGCGCGCGCACCAGCTGGCCGATGCGGCCGGCGTCGCTATGCTGCCTGTCGATGTAGGCTTGTGCCGCGGCATCGATGTCCTGCTGCCGCGTCTTGTTGTCGGCCGCTTGAGCGATGGCGGCGAGCTTGATCTTCTCCTGCCACAGCGCGTCCTCCGCCTTTTGGCCGGCGGCATATTGTCGATCGACGCGGCCGTCGACCAAGCCGGCCAGGGCCGGCCCGACATAGGGGATGTCGCGGACCGGGCCGAGCGGCAGGCCCTCGTAAAAGAGGATGATGCCGCCGGCCAGGACCAGCGGCAGGCCGATACGGCTGGTGCAGAAATTCCAGACCGGGCCGAGGAGGGCCAGAACCGGTGCGAGGAAAGCGAGCATCATCGGCTTGCGCCAATCATGCAGAGCGCCTTCTCACGCTGGCGCCGTTCGAACAGGCCGCGCAGCACGCGCTTGCCGGCTCTATCGAACCAGGTGAGCGCATCGCAGCCGCCGGCGACATCACCAGCGTTGAGGCGGCGCGTTGCGGTGCTCTTTCCCGCGCCGGCGGGACCGACGTTTAAGGCAAGCGACGTGTAGGCCGCGTCCCGTGTCGCCGGCAGGCGAATGTCGATTGTCGACGGCGTGAAATAGCGGTGCAGGCCGGTGCGATGCTGGGCCACCTCGATCTTGAGAAGGTCGAGGCACTCCTGGTCGGTCAGCACCATGTTGGCGCGGACGTCGCGTGTCGAGCCGTAGCAAATCGTCCAGATACCGACGGCATCACGGTAAGCGCGGTTGCTCTTGCCCTCTTCCTTAGCGATGAACGGCACCGCGATCGCCAGCGTCTGCGCCTCGGTCGCCGGACCATCTGGAAGGCTTGCGGCGCTGGACGGCCATGCGAGCAGAAGCGCCAGCGCAAAGACGATTGCCGCGACGGCGGCGATGCGCAGCCATTCCTTCCACGGGGAAATTCCCTGCTGGAAGACTCGGCCGATGATGCCGGCAAGCAGAAGGCCGACAGCGAGCCACCATGCGATGTTCGGATCATAGTCCTGGCCGGTCCAGCCGTACCAAAGCTCAGGCACGATGAGCACGGCGAGGCCGAAAACCTGCATCCAGAAGCTCAGAGACAAAAGCACCACGCGACGCACGTCAGGGACGAGACGCATTACAGTTCCTTTCGGAAAGAGGGGATGGTCGAGCCCGACGGTGGGCGGCCGTCAGAGCAGCGCGGCGGCCGTGAAGAACGCGTCGATCTGGGCCGACGTGTAGCCGAGCGCGGCGAAGCCGGATTCCATCATCGGCTCGTTGCGCACGAAGCTTCCACTGTATTCGAAGGCGTCTTGCACCTCGACAGGCTGCGTTCCGATCCAGGCGATGACCTGGGCGCGCAAACCGGCAACGCTTAGCTGGAGGTGGAATTGCCGAGCCGACACGCTTTCCGGCACAACGGCAGGCGGTGCCGGGGGAGCGCTGAACACGCCATTGCTATAGGTGCCGCCGATATACCCCGGCTCCGCGAGCGGGACGATGGTGAACCCGTCGAGTGTGAAGGTCGGGTCGCCCTCGATGAGGTTCACGACTTCGGTGCCTTGGATGACTGCCAGTTGCATGAATGCGATCCTTATTTGAACTCGAGTATGAGAACGACGCCGGGCGCGCCAGCGCCGCCAGCGCCAGCGCTGTACGAACCGCCGCCGCCGCCAGCGCCGTATGCCTGCGCGGCCGCGCCGGCATTGTGGCTGTTAGCGGTCTGGCCGCCCGCGCCACCGCCGCCCCAAAAGCTGGCGCCGCCCTCGCCGCCTTGGGAGTTGCCGGTCGCATTGGTGCCGGAGCCGCCGTCGCCGCCAGCAATATTCATGTAGCCGTTGGCTGCCGTGCCGCCCCGGCCGCCGATGTTCTGAGAGGCTGCGGCAGAGCCGCCGTTCGCCGTAACAGTGCCGAATGCGGATGATCCACCTGCGGCGCCGGCAGCGCCGCCCGAGCCAATTGTAACGGTCTGTGCCGAGACACCGTTCATGAAGAAGATGGCCGTGCCACCAGCGCCGCCGCCGCTTTCACTGCCGCTGCCCGTGCCGGTCGTGCCACCCGCGCCGCCGCCAGTGACGAAGACGAGTGCGCGACTTGCGCCTGCGGTCGGCATATAGGTGCCCGAGGCAGTCTTTACCTGGACGTTGACAAGCGTCCCGGCCGCGGCGGCTGCTGCAGCGGCCGCCGCAAATGCCGTGGTGGCGATCTGCGCGCTGCTCGTGCCGGCCCCTGCAGTCGGCGCGGTGGGCACGCCGCTGAGTGCCGGGCTCACCAGCGTCTTGTTGGAGAGCGACTGCGCCGAAGTTAGGTCAGCGGTGATCGTAGTGTCGATCGAGAACTGCGTGCCCGCCAGGATAAGGCCATTGCCGGCCGTGTATGAACCGACGCCCGCCGTCTGGGCGAACGTGATCGGGTCGGTACCAATGACCGGGTTTTCCTTGGCATTCTGCGTCCAGGTCGTGGCGCCCTGCGTCGCTCCACCCGTCACGAACGTCTGGTCGCCAAGATCGATGTCGGCAGAGAGATTGTAGTAGGTCGCACGCGTCAGGACGAAAGGCGCGCCCGCGCTACCGGTCGCCGTGACCGTATAGATGCCGTTCTGGAACGACGAGGCCTGGTTCTTGACCAGGATCACGTCGTTGAGGTTCGCGGCTACGCCATCGACCGTCAAGGCACCGTTGGCAGAAGCGGTGAGCGTGGCACCGACGCCGGATGCTCCATTGGCATAGGTGACCGCCGGAAGCGCGGTGGTCGTGGCCAGCCTGGTCGCCGGCAGCGTCGTGGTGGCGAATATCGCTGCCTGCACATAGGCCGTCGTGGCCAACTTGGTCGAGTTGTCGCCGGGCGTCTGCGTGACGGCGGTCGAGGCCGAGCCAAGGGCGACGGTCGGGTTCGTGGCGAAGACAAGCGGACCGCTGCCGGTCTCGTCGACCATCGCCGCGGCGAGCTGGGCGCTCGTGCCGCCGGCAAGAAAGGCCAGCATGTTCGCGGCAAGGCCCGAGACGTCGCCGATCGCCGGCTGAGCGAACGTCGGGTTGCCGCTGGTGTCGACTCCGGTCCCGAACTGATGGGGTGGAGCCGCCGCAGATTTCACGCCACCGAGGGCCACGGGCTGCGGCGTGGGTAGGTCAGCCCCGATCAGCGCTCGGAATGCGGGCACTCCGCTTCCGAAGGCTGGAGTAGCCAGAATGAGGTTGGGGAACTGCGAAGCGAGCGAGATCCCGCTGTCCGCGAGGGCAGTGCCGCCGATCGTGGAGAAAACTGGAATATCGCCCACCACGGAGGTCGAAGGCCCAACGATGGTGCCGTTGGCGATCGGTCCGATTGTTTTCCCGCCGATCTGGAAGAAGAGCCCAAAGATGGTCATCCAGATCTGGCCATCGACCGGCACTCCCGGGGCAGCGCCAGGAGGGATGCTGAATCCCGCGCCGTTGGACGTAGAGGCCTGGGTGTTGAGCGGCCCTTGCATCGTGTCGCCGCCCCGGTTCACGGGGGTATAGCCGAGCGCGTCCTGCTTCTGCGAGAACAGATAGCTCCACTGGCCAGCGGTCAGGACATTGCCGTAGCTGAAGGGATTCATTTGTCCCAATCCGAATGTGTGTGAGTGGTTGGCTTACGCGAGGGCGGCGATGCCGCGATCAGTCGAATTCGAAGATGACGACCACACCGTTGCCGCCGGCCCCGCCGGAGCCGCCGCCGTCGCCACCACCACCGCCGCCGCCGAGAGAGCCCGGACCGCCGGGCACCTGGACACCGGTCGAAGGAGTTGCGCCGCCGTAGCCGCCGCCGCCCCAG